>DASUOW010000126.1:0-4434 GCA_036276435.1 Gemmatimonadales bacterium | reverse complement strand
GACATGCCGCGAATCACCGATTCGGTGAAGCCGGCGGTGCGGTGGCCGTATCTGGACATGCGGAAAAGATAAGCGCGCCGGGGTGGCCCGGCGCGCGGAGAGTGGCTGGAGCGGCCGCTAGCGCCGCGCAGCCCAGTACTGGTCCGCCTCGGCCTCCATCTTCGCCAGCCGGGTGTAGTAGTCCGGAAACTCGCGCAGGTGCGCCCAGGCGATCTTGCCCGTGAGCAGGATGTCGTCGTTGGTCACGTTGGTGCGCGGGTCCGCGGTGCCGTGCTCGAGCTCCACCGAGAGTCCCATGCGGAACTCCTCGGCGTTGACCTCCGAAAAATCGATGCCAAGGGCCGTACCGATCTCGTTGGCCCGGGAGAGCGTGAAGGCGTGTTTCATGGCGGGCTCCTTCCTGTGACGCGCTGCGACGGTGTGCCCTGCAGCTTAGCGCCTCAGCGGTGACAGGAGCATGAAGGCTGGGTGAGACGATCGGGGCACGTGGTCTCAGCGCGCCAGCGCCCGCAGCAGTCCCTCGAGCGGCAGCGTGTTGAGCACGTCCTTCGCCTGCACCCACCCGCGCCGCGCCTGCGTCACGCCCCAGCGCATGAAACCCAGTTCGCTGGTGGCATGGCCGTCGGACGAGATGACGAGCTTCACGCCGGCCTCCAGCGCCTGCCGCGCACGCACCTCGTCCAGGTCCATGCGCTCGGGCTGTCCATCGATCTCCATCGCGACGCCGTGATCGGCGCACGCCTTCGCCACCGTGGGGAAGTCGTAGATCGCCGGCGGCCGATGACCGATGCGGCGGCCCGTGGGGTGCCCCAGGATCATCACGCGCGGATGCGACACCGCGCGCACCAGGCGGCGCGTCTGTTCCCGCTCCGGCAGGGTGAAGTGCGAGTGGAAGGTGACCAGCACGACGTCGAGCGCGGCGAGCGCCTCGTCGGGCAGGTCCAGCGATCCGTCGGCGAGAATGTCGACCTCGGCACCCTTGAGGACACGCAGGCGTGTGAGCTTGGCGTTGAGGCGGTCGATCCGTTGCGCCTGCTTCCGGAACCCCGCGGCGTCCATGCCACCCGTCACGCGCACGGCCGGGGTGTGGTCGGTGACGGCGATATAGTCGTAACCGAGCGCATCGGCGGCGTTGGCCATCGTCTCGAGACTGTCGCGGCCGTCGCTGTCGGTGGTGTGGGTCTGCAGGTCGCCACGGACGTCGGCCAGTTCCACGAGGCGGGGCAGGGCGTTCCGTTCCGCGGCCTCGAACTCCCCGGTGTCCTCGCGCAGCTCGGGTGGAATCCACGGCAGCCCGAAGGCGGCGTAGAGCTCCTCCTCGGTGCGGCCGGCCAGTCGCTCGTCGCCATTGTGGAGGCCGTACTCGTTGAGCCGCAGTCCGCGCAGCTGCGCCCGCCGCCGCAGCGCGATGTTGTGGGCCTTCGACCCCGTGAAGTAGTGCAGCGCCGCGCCGTACGACTCGGGCGGCACGACACGGAGGTCCACCTGCAGCCCGGTGCCGATCCGGACGGTGGCCTTCGTGCCCCCGCCGGCCACCACCTCGGCGACCTGGGGCAGGGCGCAGAAGGCGTCGATCACCCGCGCGTCGTCGGAGGCCGCAGCGAGGATGTCCAGGTCGGCCACGGTGTCGCGGCCACGGCGGAAGCTGCCCGCCACCTCGCACCGTTCCACCCCCGGCACGCGCGACAGCGCCGCGACGAGACTCTCCGCGAGCGACACCACCGAGCTCCGCAGCACGCGCCGCTCGCCTTCGTCCTCGGCGCTCCGGGCCTCGAGGGCTTCGAGGAGCCGGGCCTCCGTGCGCTCACCGAAGCCCGGGATCTCGCGCACCTTGTGGGCGCGCACCGCACGCTCGAGCTGTGCGACGCTGCGGATGTTGAGCGCCTCGTGCAGTTGTCGCGCCTTCCTGGGCCCGATGCCCGGGACGCGCATGAGTGCCGCCACGCCGGGCGGCACGGCTTCGCCCAGGCGGCCGAGCATGTCGAGCCGGCCGGTCAGGGCCAGCTCGACGATCTTCGCCGCGAGGTCGTCGCCGATGCCGGGCAGCTCCTTCAGCGCCTCCGGATTCCGGCGCGCGATGCGGTCGAGCCGCTCGGGATGCTCGGCCACGACGCGCGCCGCGTTCCGGTACGCGCGCACCCGGAACGGGTTCGCGCCCTCGACCTCCAGCAGGTCCGCGACTTCGAGGAACCGCTGCCCGATCTCCGCGTTGCTGATCGCCATCCGCGCCCGGCTACTTCTCCGGCTCCGCTTCCTCGGCGTCCACCTCGCGCTCGATGGCGAGCGCCTTCAGCGTGGCCGGATCCAGGCGGCGCAGCATATCGGTCACCGAGGCCATGGCGCTCGCGCGCCCCTCGATGTCGAAGGTGCGTTCCACCTGTTCCACCAGCTGCCGGATGAGCTCCTCGTCGGCTGCCGTGCCCTCCAGCGCCGCCCGTGGCTGATGCCGTTCCGTCATGGCTCGATCCTCCCTTTCGGGGTCACTCCGTTCGCGCGGGAAGCGCGCGCACGCCTTCCTCGATCCGATCGGACGGGTGCCGCACCACCAGGGCTCCCGCCCCGAGCCCACCCACCACCTCGGTGCGGCCGCCGCCCTCCCGTCCCACCTGCACCTCCCGGCTCGCGATCCGCCCGTCCTCCACCACGAATACCCGCCAGCCGCCGTTCCGCCTGAACAGGGCGGTCGACGGCACCTGCAGCACGGTGTCTCCCCGCCAGAGCACGATGCGCACGTCCACCCGGAATCCATCGCCAAGCCCGGAGGGTGGGGTGAGGAACTCCCCGACGACCCGCACCCGCTGCTCCTCCACCCCCAGCGCCGACACCTTCGTGAATCCGGCGGGCTCCACCCGGCGCACACGAGCGACGAGGTCGCCGTCGCCACCCCAGTTCTCCACCAGCATCGTGTCGCCCGGGTGCACCTTCACCGCGTCGGCCGACAGCAGCTCTGCCACCACATCCAGGCGGGAGGGATCGCCGATCTCGAGAATGGGCGACCCGGCCAGCACCACGCGCTCGCTCTCCTGGACGACGCGGAGCACCCGGCCGGCGACGGGGGCGTGGATGTCGAAACAGTGGCGCGTGCCTCCGGGGCTCGCCACCAGCAGCGCGGAGCGCGCCTCCTCGACCTGATGGCGCGCGGCGTTGAGGCGCGATTCGGCCGCCTCGAGCTCGCGCCGCCGGGTCTCCTCGGCGAGTTGCGCCCGCTCGGCCTCCTGGACGGCGATGGCGCGCTGGGCCGCCAGCCGCTCGGTGCGCACGCGCTCGCGCCCGGCCTGCTCCAGCGCGGCCCGCACCTGGGCCACGGTGGCGGCGGCCGCCTCGACGCCGTCCCTTGCCTCCTCGAGCCGGGCCCGGGCCTGATCGTGCGCCCGCGGGTCGAGCGGCTGTGGCGCGACGCACGCCACCACCGCGTCGCGCGCCACCGCATCGCCGCACTCGAGCGTCAGCCGGCCCACCCGGCCCGTCACCGGGGCCGCGATGACGAACCGATCCCGCACCTCGGTACGTCCCTCCTCCGCGACGCTGACCACCAGCGGGCCCGCGGCTGCGGGCTCGGTGTCCACCGTGATCGCCGCGGGTCGGAGGAGCCGCCACGCGACAATCGATACGGCGAGCGCCACCACGCCCCAGAGCATCGGACCTCGGTTCCGCATGATGATCACTCCCGCATCTTGAGGGCAGCGACGAGATCGAGGCGGCTGACGCGCCGCGCCATCGCGGCGGCGGTGACCGTGAACGCGACCAGCATGACGCTGAACGCATAGGCATAGGTCCCACGACTCACGACGAGCGGGACCCGGTAGAGATCCGTCTCGAAGGCGACCGTGATCGCCGCGCACAACCCGTAACCAACGAGGAACCCCAGCGGGATGCCGACGAGCGTGAGCAGGAGGAACTCGCCCACCAGCATGGTGCCCACCTCGCGCTCCGTGAAGCCCAGCACGCGCAGGCTCGCCAGTTCGCGGGCACGCTCGGAGAGCGCGATGCGCAGCCCGTTGTAGACGATCGCGACCGCGATCACGCTCGCGAAGGCCGTCAGCATGACCGTGGAGATGTTCATGCTCTCGGCGATCGTGGCCTCGAAGCTCTCGATGAGCGCGCGCCGGAACCCCACGCCGGCCACCCGGGGCAGTGCCTTCAGCCGCGCCGCGAGCTCCTCCTCCGCGTCGGGGTCGGTGACGAGGAAGGCGCCGGTGGCCATCGGCGCCTCGCCCGACAGCACGCGGACGATGGAGGCGTCGGCGTAGGCCACGTTGCCGATGACCGAGCGGTAGGTGCGTGCCACCACGACGCGCCGCACCAGCCGGCGTCCCTCGAGCACTTCCACCGTCACCGAGTCGCCGGCCGCGACGCGGAGCTGGGCCGCGACGCGCTCGTCGATCGCGAGGCCGTCCACCGGCAGCGGCACATGACGCCGCTCCACGTCCACCA
>DASUOW010000125.1:0-17121 GCA_036276435.1 Gemmatimonadales bacterium | reverse complement strand
GTGCCGTATCGCGAGGGCATGACGCTGCGCGATGCGGTGCTGGAGGCGAACGGCCTGCGCGAGGACGCCTACCTCAAGGAAGCCGAGGTGGCGCGCCTGCCGAGGGACCGCAGCGCAGGCCAGGTGGCCACGACGGTGCGCGTGCCGCTCGACTCCACGTACATCTTCGATCGCGCGCCGGACGGCACGTACGGCGGCCCGCCGGGCCTCCCCGCCCCGGCGTCCGGCGCGAGCGAGTTCGTGCTCGACCCGTACGACAACGTGCTCATCCTCGCCCAGCCGCAGTGGGAACTGCAGCGGCTCGTCGCCATCACGGGCCAGGTCAACTTCCCGGGCAACTACGCGCTCACCTCGCGCTCGGAGCGCCTCACCGACCTGATCGCGCGCGCCGGCGGCCTGACGTCGGAGGCCTACCCGACGGGCGTCGAGCTGTACCGGCGCCAGAAGGACCAGGGACGCATCGGCGTGGACCTGCCGAAGGCGCTCGAGCAGGCCGACCACAACGACAACCTGATCCTCATCGCGGGCGACTCGGTGCACATCCCCGAGTACAACCCGGTGGTGCAGGTGCGCGGCGCCGTGAACGCGCCGGTCGCGGTGACGTGGGTGAAGGGGAAGAACGTCGACTTCTACGTGCGGGCAGCGGGCGGCTACGCGGAGAAGGCCGACAAGGGACGCGTGTTCGTCACCCAGCCGAGCGGCAAGCTCGAGAGCGTCAGGAAGCACTTCCTGTTCGCCGACAGCAAGCCGCAGCCGCTCGCCGGCGGCGTGATCCAGGTGCCGGAGCGCACGCCGAAGTCGGGCGTGGGCACGCTCGCCATCATCGGGGCGTTCTCGACGGTGCTGACGGCGCTGGCCACGGTGCTCATCGCGGCCAATCAGTAGCGGCGGCGCGCCGCCGCGCCGGGAGCAGCGGAAGGGCCGGTCTCGGGGGAGACCGGCCCTTCGTGCATCGTCGCGGCGCGGGACGCTTCAGGCGCTTCGCTGGATCACCGCGACCGCCGGACGCGGCGCGGGCCGGGCGAGCGGGGCCACCGCGGGCGTGTAGTCCGGCACGAGACGCCGCAGCAGCGCCCGGATCTCGTCGTCGGCGGCGCAGCCGCGCGCCTCGCCGACGAGGCGGTCGACGATGATGCCGATACCCGCCGGCAGCGTCGCGTTGCGGGCCCGGAGCACCTTCGGGTGCGACGTGGGCGCCGCGTTCTCGCTGTTGAAGAAGAGCTCCTCGTAGAGCTTCTCGCCGGGGCGGGTACCGGTGAACTTGATCTCGATGTCCACGCCGGGCTCGAGACCCGACAGCCGGATGAGGTCGCTCGCAAGGTCCACGATCTTCACTGGCTGGCCCATGTCGAGCACGAACACCTCGCCGCCCTTGCCCAGCGCGCCCGCCTGCAGCACCAGCTGGACGGCCTCGGGAATCGTCATGAAGTAGCGGCGCATCTCGGGATGCGTGATGGTGACCGGCCCGCCCTGACGGATCTGGCGCAGGAACGTGGGCACCACGCTGCCGCGGCTCCCGAGCACGTTGCCGAAGCGGACGGCGACGAAGTTCTTGCCCTCCGTCTCCGCGATGTTCTGCACGATCTGCTCGGCGACGCGCTTCGAGGCGCCCATGACGTTCGTGGGCCGCACGGCCTTGTCGGTCGAGATCAGCACGAAGTGCTCGGCGCCGTACGCCGCCGCGAGCTCCGCGACGTTGCGGGTACCGAGCACGTTGTTCGTGACGGCCTCGCCGGGGTTGGCCTCCATGAGCGGCACGTGCTTGTGCGCCGCGGCGTGGAAGACGGTGAACGGCCGGTATCGGGCGAAGACCTCCTCGAGCCGCTCGCGGTTGCGCACGTCCGCGATCACCGGGACGATCGAGAGGTTGGGCGCGAGCCGCTCGAGCTCGTGCAGCACGTCGAAGATGGAATTCTCGCCGTGCCCGAGCAGGATGAGGCGCGCCGGATCGAGCTTCGCGAGCTGGCGACAGAGCTCGCTGCCGATGGAACCGCCCGCGCCGGTGACCAGCACCGTCTCGCCCGTGGCGAGGCCGCGCACCTGCTGCAGGTCGGTCTGGATGGGCTCGCGGCGCAGCAGGTCCTCGATCTGCACCTCCCGCAGCGCGCCCACGGCCACGCGGCCCGAGATGATCTCGAAGAGGCCGGGCACCGTGCGCGCCTGGATGCCGGCCTCCATGGCCGCCTGGACGATCTCGCGCACCAGGCGCCCGGGCGCGCGCGGCATCGCGATGATGACGGAATCGATGTCGTGCTGGGCGACGAGGGCGCGCAGGTCGGAGATGGCGCCCATCACCGGCAGGTCGAGCATCTTGTGCCCGTGCTTGCGCCGGTCGTCGTCCACGAAGCCGATCGGGTTGAGCCCCAGCTGCGAGTGGCCCAGCAGCTCCTTCGCGATGATCTCGCCGGCCGACCCGGCCCCGGCGATGATCACGCGCTGGCCGGTGCCCGAGCCGCGCCGCTGGCCGCGCCGGCCGAAGATGCGCACACCGACGCGCGGCAGCGCCACCGCCACCGCCGACAGGAGCGCGTCCAGCAGCAGCACGGAATAGGGCAGGCGCACCGGCACCAGGCCCATCAGGGGCAGCAGGAGCGCGCCCATGACGAAGCTGGCCAGCCCGAAGATGGTCGCGGCGAGGATGAGCCGCTCCAGTTCCATCACGCCCGCATGGCGCCACAGCCGCCGGTAGAGGCCGGAGTGATAGGAGACGAGCAGCTTGATGGGGACGGCGATCAGGACGAAGACGAGGGCGGTCCGGGAATACTCCGGCCCCCAGACGAACCCTTCAAAACGAAGTGCGAAGGCCAGCAGCGTGGCCGCGGCGAATAGCAGTGCATCCGAAAGCAGGAAAACGCGATTCCGCACTGATCCTCACCCGGGAAGGGAGACCGACGTCAGCCTTCAAGGTGTGACGGAATGCCTTGCCAGTCAAGGACTTGCCGTTCCGTCCCCCCCGTGGCGCCCCAAAGCCGTACCATACCGATCAAGCAGGAACCCGGCCAGAACGACCGTCCCGAAATAGAACGTCAGTGCCACCCACTGCAGCGGTCCGGTCGCGACCATGGAGACGACGAGACCCGCCGCCGCCGCCACACCGTACATCAGGCTCACGCGCGCGTGCCCCCAGCCGCCGTTGGCCAGGCGCTGATAGAGGTGCGTCCGATGCGCCGCGGTCAGCGAGTCCCCCCGCCGCCAGCGCCGCCACAGGGTGACGGATGCATCGAGGAAGAGGGGAAACAGCGGCAGGAAGACGATGCTGATCGGCCAGTGGCCGGTGCGCTGGGCCAGCGCCCCCGTGACGACCAGCAGCACCCCGAGCGCGGCCGAGCCCACGTCGCCCATGAAGATCTTCGCCGGCGCCCAGTTCCACGCCAGGAAGCCGAGCACGGCACCGACGAGCGCGGCCGCGAGAATCGAGGCGTCGCCCCGCCCGGCATCCAGTCGCGCGACGTGGAGACCGAAGACGAGCACCTGGAGCCCGATGATGCCGTCGATGCCATCCATGAAGTTCGTGACGTTGATCGCGGACACCGTCCAGAACACCCACCAGGCGGCCCCGGCCACGCCCACGATGCCGAACGGCCCCGGGAGGTCGAGCGCGAGCCACGCCACGGCAAGCCCGGCGAGCACGTGCGTCGCGATGCGCGGCGCGACCGGCAGCGAGCCGTGGTCGTCGAGCCAGCCGACGATCGCCACGGCCACGACGCCGACGAGCGCGGCGGCGAGCGGCCACGAGCCCCGAGCCCCCGTGAGCAGCGCCACCACGATGACGATCATGCCGGCGGCGATGAGCCCGAGCCCGCCGCCTCGGGGCGTGGGCACCGAGTGCGAGCTGCGCTCCGACGGCACGTCGAGCACCGCGCGCCGCAGCGCATAGCGGCGCACGGCGCCGACCAGTCCGGCGGAGAGCAGCGCCGTGGCGAGTGCGAGGGCCGACAGGCTCACGCCGACGCCTCCCTCGTGCGCCACCAGCGGGCCGTGGCGGCGAGCGCGTCCTCCACCGTGAGGGGCGGCGTCCAGCCGAGCTGCGTGCGCAGCGCGGAGGAATCGACCGTGAGCGAACCCAGCAGCCGGTCCGCTTCCGCCCGGCGGCCCGCGAGCGCAGCCAGCGTCCGGAGCAGCCTCTGCGGGCACGGCGCGAGGTGCGCCGATCCACCCATGCCGCGGGCCAGCGCCGCGATGAGCTCGGAGGTGGAGAGATCGTGCCCATCCGACACCAGCAGGGTCCGCCCTCCGGCCTCCGGCAGTGCGAGCGCGCAGCCGATGGCATCGGCGAGATTGCCCACCGCGACGAGGCTGCGCCGGTTGGGAATGCCGCCCAGCGGCAGCGGCCAGCGCAACGAGAGCTCCGCCAGATGGAGCAGGCGCCGGAAGTTGCCGCCCACGCCGGGGCCGTACACCAGCGGCGAGCGCAGCACGACGACGTCGCAGCCCCCACCTTCGGCACGGAGCGCCGCCAGCCGCCGCTCGGCCTCGAGCTTCGAGCGGCCGTACGGATCGACTGGGGCCGGCGCGTCCGACTCGACGTAAGGCGTCGCGCGGCCCTCCCCGTTCACCTTCACCGAGCTGAGGAAGACGAACCGGCGCACGCCGGCGGCGGCGGCCGCGCGATAGACGCACTCGGTGCCCGCCACGTTCACCTGACGGAATTCGGCCGTCGGGTCGGCGCTCCGCTCGCGCATCACGTGCACGCGCGCCGCGAGATGGACCACCGCCTCGCAGCCGGCGAAGGCCGCGCGCAGCCCCTCCGGATCATCGAGGCCCCGCACCTTCGCCGTGCCCGCGCCGTCCCGACGCGAGATGGCCACCACGTCCCACCCGGAGGCCAGCCGCTCGCACGTCGCGCGCCCGACGAATCCGCTCGCGCCCGTCACCGCCACCCGGCGCCGAGCGCTCGTCATGGACGGGCACCGGTGAGCGTACGATAGATGCGCAGCGTGGACGACACGACGAGCTCCCGCGAGAAGCCCGCCTCCGCACGACGTCGCGCGGCCTGCCCCATGCGCTGCCGCAGGGCCGGGTCGGCGAGGAGCGTGCGCAGCGCCGCCGCGAGACCGTCGGCGTCGCGCGCCGGCACCATCAGTCCCGTCTCGCCCGGCACCACGGCGTCCCGGCATCCCGGCACGTCGGTCGTCACCACCGGGCGTCCGGCCGCGGCAGCTTCCAGGAGCACGCCGGGCATTCCTTCGCGATAACTCGGCAGGCACACCACCGCCGCCGAGGCCAGCACGTCCGGCATGTCGCCGCGGAAGCCCCACCATTCGAGGATGCCTTCCGCGACCCACTCCTGCACCACGCGCAGCGGGATGGCGGACCGGTTGTCCGGGTCCTCCCCGCCCACGAGCGCGAAGCGCGCACACACGCCCTCCGCGCGCAGCCGTCGCGCCGCCTCCGCGAACTCCCCGGCTCCCTTGTCCCACAGCAGCCGCGCCGGCATGACGACGAGCGGGGCCCCCGCGCCGGGCTCCTCGGAAGCGTGGAACTCCGCGAGATCGACCCCGGCCCCAGCCAGCACCGTCCGCCGTGTGGCGTCCCCCACGCGCTCGGCGGCGAAGATGCGCTCGTCGTCGCCATTCTCCAGCACGAGCCACGCGTTCGACGGCGCGGCCACCCAGCGATACCAGGCCAGCACGAGCCGCTGCAGCACGCGTCGCGGCCACGAGCGGCTCACGAACGCGGTGCCAAGTCCCGTGACGTTCATCACCACAGGACGCCCGGCGAGGCGACAGAGACCGCCACCGTAGAGGTTCGGTTTCACCGTGGCGGTGTGCACGATGTCCGGGGCGAGCGTGGCGAGGAGACGCCGCAGCTGCAGCAGGCTGTGCAGCTCGCGCAGCGGGTTGAGGCCTTTCCGCTGCAGCGTGAAGGGATGGAGCGGGACGCCGCAGCCCTCGAGCTCCGGCGCGGGCGGCACGAGCACGTGCACGTCGTAACCGGCGGCCTGCGCGGCCAGCGCACGGGGCAACCAATGCAGGCGGAAGTAGCGGGCGTCGTTCAGGACGAAGACGAGGCGCACGCGCCCACGGCCATCCATCACGGGCGACCGAACCGGGTCATGTGCCCCCGTGCTCCGCGAGCCACGCCTGGAACATGAGCACGGTCCACAACTGGTAGTGATGCGAGCGGTGCCCGGCGCGGTGCGCCTCCCAAATCGCGCGGATGGGGCCCGGCGCGAAGAAGCCCTCGCGTCGCAGCCGCGCCTCGTCGAGCAGGTCGTCGGCCCAGTCGCGGAGGGGGCCGCGGAGCCATTCGTCGATCGGCACGCCGAAGCCCATCTTGGGCCGCTCGATCAGCTCGCGCGGCACGTAGCGATGCAGGACCTGTCGGAGCGGCCACTTCCCGACCCCGTCACGCACCTTGTACGTCAGCGGCAGGCGCCACGCGAACTCCACGACCCGGTGATCCAGCAGCGGGACGCGCGTCTCGAGCGAGACGCTCATCGCGGCGCGGTCCACCTTCACGAGGATGTCGTCGGGCAGGTAGGAGACGAGATCCGTCGCCATCATCCAGTGCCGGAATCCGTCCGTCGCGGGCCAGCGCGACCGGTCGGTGAGGGCGGTCGGCGGCTCGGTGGCGCCGAGCACGACCGATGCCGGATCGTGCCACAGACTCACGAGCCGGCGGTAGATGTCCTCCGGGCCGTGCGCGCGCAGCACGTCGGCGCCGCGGTGCAGCCGATCGCCCGGGTCGGTCGCCATCGTCGCCGGCAGTGCGCCGCGCACGGGGCGCAGCAGCGCGTTCCAGGCGCCCGTGGGCACCGCGGTGAGCGCCGAAGCCACGGCGTGGCGCATGGGGGCCGGCACCGTCGCCAGCCGCCGCCACATGGCGTCCGCGATGTCGTAGCGCTGGTAGCCGCCGAAGAGCTCGTCGCCGGCGTCGCCGCTCAGCGACACCGTGACGGACTGGCGGGCGAGCCGGCTCACGAGGATCGTCGGGATCTGGGACGAGTCGGCGAACGGCTCGCAGTAGATCGACGGCAGGTTCGGGATGACGTCGAGCGCCTCGCGCGGCGACACGTACAGCTCGGTGTGGTCGGTGCCCAGGTGCTTCGCCACCGCCGCCGCGTGCACCGCCTCGTTGTAGCGCGCCTCGTGGAAGCCGATGGTGAAGGTGCGCACCGGACGGCTCGACTGCTGCTGCATCAGCGCGACGATGGTCGAGGAATCGACGCCGCCGGAGAGGAACGCGCCGAGCGGCACGTCGGCGAGCATCTGCGCCTTCACCGCCTCGCGAAGGTGCCGGTCGAGCTGCTCGACCGCCTCCTCGGGCGAGCCCTCGAAGGGATGGGCGAGTCCCGCCTCCACGACGTCGTGCACGCTCCAGTAGGGCCGCGGCGCGGGCTCGCGGTCGGCCAGGGAGAGGGTCACCACCGTGCCGGGTGCCAATTTCCGGATGCCCTCGTAGATCGACCACGGCGCGGGGATGTAGTCGTGCCGCAGGAGCAGCGCGAGCGCCCCGCGATCGATGCGGCGGCGGAAGGCCGGATGACCCGTGATCGCCTTGAGCTCCGACGCGAAGAGCAGCACCCCGCCCTGCCAGCCGTAGTAGAGCGGCTTCTCGCCCAGGCGGTCGCGCGCCAGCGCGAGGGTGCGCCGCTCGCGGTCCCAGAGCGCGATGGCGAACATGCCCACGGCGCGCACCAGCGTCGCCTCGAGACCCCAGACCTCGATCGCGGCCAGGAGCGTCTCGGTGTCGGAGTGGCCGCGCCACGCGATGGCCCCCGCCCGCCGCGCGATCTCGGCGCGCAGCTCGAGGTGGTTGTAGATCTCCCCGTTGAACACCATCGCGTACCGGCCCCCCGCCGAGAGCATCGGCTGGTGACCGGCGCAGGAGAGGTCGAGGATCGAGAGCCGCGCGTGGCCGAGACCGACGCCGGCCTCGCCGTCGAGCCAGGTGCCCGAGTCGTCCGGGCCGCGGTGGTGCACGGCACGGCACATCGACTGCAGCACCGCCTCGTCGACGTGCGATGGACCAAGGACCCCGACGATGCCGCACATCAGCGAGCGCCGTTCCGCACGAAGACGAATTCGTTGCAGCCGTGGCGCCGCGTCGGCACCACGCGCTGGGCGCTGAAACCGCGCTCGGCGCAGAACGCCCGCACGGCCTCGACCGACGCCACCTCGAACGGCAGCCCGCCCACCCAGTCCACCACGTCGCGCCAGAACGACATCCCGCGGCGCTGGTGCAGCCGGCCGGTCACGGCACGGTACGCGAGCGACGGCAGGAACGGGTACACCATGTGCACCCCGATGAGGGGCAGCCGCAGCAGCGGCACGCGCACGTACAGCTGCTTCACGTGCAGCCAGTAGCGGCTGATGAACCCCTGGTCGTTGTACAGGGCGATGAAGAGCCGGCCGCCGGCCTTCACCCGGCGCGTCACGTTCCCCACGGCGCGCCACATCGCCCCCGTGTGGTGGAGCACCCCCCAGCTGTAGACGACGTCGAAGGTGCCGAGCCGCTCGAGGTAGGCCTCGTCGAGCACCGACCCCTCCTCGACCGTCCACGCCTCGTCGCCGGGAGCGAAGCGCCGCCGCATCTCGGCCGTGCAGGCCACCGACTGCGGGTCGTAGTCGAAGGAGTGCACGCGCGCGCCCAGCCGGCGCGCGGCCAGGCTGAAGAGTCCCGACCCGCTGCCCGCGTCGAGGAACGTGAGGCCCGCGAGCGACTCGACGCCCAGCATGTCGCGCAGCGACGTCACGGCATCCGCTATCCGTGCCTCGTCCACGACGGACAGGAAGCGCGACCAGTTCTCCCCGAACCCGAAGCGCTCCCCGCGCGCCAGCTCCTCCGCATGTGCGCTCATCGTCCCTTTCGTGCCGCGGCGACCGCGGCGGACGTGTCCCGCCAGAGCGCGCCGTACGCGCGCCGCATGGCATCGAGCCCGAAGCGCTCGGCGATGCGCGCCCGGGCCGCCTCCCGCCGTGCCGTCGCGCGGCCTTCGACGACCTCCGCCACGGCCGTCGCGACGGCGGCAGCAAGCGCCGCCGGGGCTCGTGGCGGCACCACCCATCCCGTCTCGCCGACGATCGCGGCCGCATCCCCGACATCGGTGACCACGCACGGAGTGCCGCACGCCATCGCCTCGGCGACGACGTTGGGGAACGCCTCGCCCGCGCTCGAGAGCACGTGCACGTCGAGCGCGCTCATCACGGCCCGGATGTCGGTGCGGGGCCCGACGAGGCGGACTTGCGAGCGCACAGCGTGCCGGTCGAGCAGCGCCGCAAGCTCCGTGTTCTCCGACGTCATGCCCGCGCCCACCAGCACGACGACGCACCGGCGCGCCGGCCCCGCCGGCAACTGCTCGAGGGCGGCGAGCAGCGTCGCGTGATCCTTCTGCGGATCCCAGCGCGCCACCATACCCACCAGTGGCGCATCAGGTGCGATGCCCCAGTCGGCCCGCACGCGCCGGCGGCCCTCGTCGTCCGGCGCGAGTGCGTGGAGATCGTAGCCGTTGTGAATCACCACCATCCGGCCGGCATCGTACCCGATCGCCACGTGCGACGCGGCACCGGCGGCGGAGCAGCTCACGATCCGCGCCGGCACGTGGCGCGACATCCTGGCGCACAGGCGCGCCACGGTGCGCGTGCTCGCCGAGATGGTCCGCGGGTCGAGATAGGCGTTCCTGAGCCCCCAGACCACGGCCGGCACGCCGGCGAGCCGCGCGGCGGTGCCGCCGATGAGGTCGGCATGATACATCCACGTCTGCACCACGTCCGGCGCGACGTCCCGGATCAGGCGCCGGAGCCTCGCCAGCCCCTGCAGCGTGACGCGACCGCGCGGCATCCCGAGCGCCTCCACCGGGACGCCCGCCTCGGCGAGCGTCGCGCCGTGCACGCCGGCCCCCATGAGCGAGATCACACGGTGCTCGTGCGCCGTGTCCCCGATGACCAGCCGCGCGAGCACGCCTTCGGCGCCCCCGCGCTCGAGGCCCGTGATGACGTGGAGCACACGGAGCCGCCCGGGCGGTCGCGCGCCGGGAAAGATACCGACCGGGGTGGACCCGGGAGAGCCGATGGTCATGTGGACGTGACGGCCGATGCGCCCAGCGGCGCGTCGGGCGCCTCGGCGGCCGGCGAACGCGTGGTCCGGACCACGAGGAAGAGCACCACCAGCATCACCACGATGTCGCTGCTGAAGCTGAAGTCCAGCGAGCCCGTGTTGACCGGATAGGCAATCAGGAAGAGCAGCAGCGCCATCAGCGCCGCCGAGGCCCACGACGGCGTGGTCCGCTCGTAGAGCAGCTGCAGCAGCGCCACCTGCAGGCCCATCAGCAGCCCCCAGACGAGTGGGCCGAGCAGGCCGAAGTCGAGCCACATCTGCCCCAGGAATCCGGGCGGGATGTCGAGGGCATACGGCCCGGAGAAGGCCTCCGTGCTGATGCGCACGATGCGCTCGGGGAAGTTGAAGTCGAGACCGAGCGCGCCTTCCGGCAGGAGCTTGATCAGCGCCATCATGTGGTCCACCCCGAAGCGCGGGCCGATGTCGAGGTAGAGCACCGTCCCGAGCGACTCCACCACCGTGATGCCGGCCTCGGAAGCCGCTCGGAGCATGGCGCTGGCCCACGAGGCGTAGCTGCCCACCACCGATTCCACCGAGCCGCCGTACGCCACCGCACCCAGAATGTTCTTGCCGAAGGCCAGCCAGAGCACCAGCGGCGCCGCGCCGCCGAGCAGCCAGCGGAAGTGCCATTTCCTGGTGTGGAGCACCACCGCCAGATAGCTCATCAGCAGCGGAATGAAGAGTGCGCGCCGCGACACGCTCAGGACGGCGAACGACACCGCGATGAGGATGCAGAGCGTGAACAGCCGGCCGGCCCCGCGACGCTGGTAGACGGTGAAGATCGTCACCACGGAGAGCCAGCTCCAGGTCTGCAGCAGCGCGAAGGCGTTCGCCGTGAACGCGTTCCGCTCCACGTCCTCCACCTGGTCGCGGAAAAGGATCAGGGTGGCGTAGCGCGTGAGGATGCTGTCGCCGAGGGACCAGAACGCCAGCACGGTGAGCAGGAGGCCCAGCAGCAGCACGACGACCAGCCACTTGTACCGCGGCTCGAAGGTGTAGCGTCGCGCGGCGGCGGAGACGGCGCGCCCGCGTCCGAGCCGCGTCAGCGCGATGCCGACGTAGAAGCAGGCGTAGAACCACGCCGTCAGGCCCAGCACCAGCAACGCGGCGTCCAGGGTCACGTCCTGGAACACCTTGTCGAAGAAGGGATTTCCGGTGGGCTCCGCCGGGTCCACGAACGGCAGCGTCCCGAACATGATCAGGCCCGGCACGCAGACCTGCAGCAGCGACACCACCATGAAGAGCGAGACGATGTCCGGCCCGTGGTGCCGGCTGCGGCCCAGCTCGAAGACGAGGATCGCCAGGAACAGCAGCGCGTAGGCGACGGACACCCAGAGGAGCGCGGTCGTCACGGGACGCCCCGTGGATGCTCGAGCACCGCCGCGTAGCGCTGCGCGATCGACTCCGCCGCGAAGCCCGTGAGCTCGGTGGCGGGGATGCGGCAGCGCGCCTCGAACGGATAGGTCCCGAGCGTGCGCGCCAGCGCCTCGCTGCTCACCGCATCGGCGATGGCGCAGCCGGGTCGGCCCGCCAGCAGTTCGTGTGTCCCTCCGGGGGCCGGCGTGGCGATCACCGGGGTGCCGCACGCGAGCGCCTCGAGCACCACGTTGGGCAGCCCCTCGAACCGCGAGCTGAGCACGAACGCGTCGGCCCGGCGGAAGTAGGGGTAGGGATTGCCCTGGAACCCCGCGAAGCGCACCACGGCGCTCAGCCCCCGCGCCCGGGCCAGCGACTCGAGCTCGGCGCGCAGCGGCCCGTCGCCGAGCACCGTGAGCCGGAACCGCGGATCGGCGCAGCGGGCGATCGCCTCGATGAGCAGGTCGAAGCCCTTCTGGTGCGTGAGCCGGCCGGCCGCCACGAGGTGGACCCCGAGCTCCGAGAAGGCGGCCTCGTCGGCCGGCGGGAGCGGCGCCGCCGCCAGCTGCGCGATGCGCTCGAGATCGACGGGATTGTGGATCACCACCGTCTGCTCCATCGGTACGCCGTGGTGCGTCACGAGGTCGTCGCGCATGTCCTGCGACTGGCAGACCACGCGGTCGAAGCGCCGGTACAGCCGCCGGTACGCCTGCGCCACCAGGCCACGCCACGGCGAGTCGGCGAGGACTTCCGTCACCACCACGGTCTCGCGGGCCACGAGCTTCGTGGTGCGCGGCAGGAGCGGCCGGAGCAGCGCCATCGCGAGGTTGAGATGCCCGATGACCGAGAAGACGACGTCGGGGCGGCGCGTGCGCACCAGCCGCACGATCGCCGGCAGCGCGCGCCGCACCCGCCGGCAGCCCAGGTCGATCACTTCCACGTCGTCCGGCACGTCTCCGGGGTAGGCCGGGTCGCGGCCGTCGAGCACGGCGAGCAGCAGGCGGAAGCGCGTCCGGTCGAGGTGGCGCAGGAGCGTCAGCACCACCCGCTCGGCGCCGCCCCCATGCAGCGACGGCACCACGAAGCAGACCGAAGTGCGTCCGCTCACGGCGTTCGCCCGGACAGCACGTCGTCCCACTGGGCCGCGATGCGCGACATGGCGAAGCGCTCCCGCACCTCCACCGCCCGCATCGCGAAGCGCGACCGCGCGTCGGCATCGCCCATCAGCCGGGCCAGCGCGGCGGCGAGCGCCTCCTCGTCGTCCGTCGGCACCAGCAGGCCGTCCACCTCGTGCCGGACGATGTCGCGCGGGCCGGTGTCGCAGTCCGAGCTCACCACGGGCAGTCCGTGCGCCATCGCCTCCGCGAGCACGTTGGGGAATCCCTCGAACTTCGAGCTCAGCACGAACAGGTCGGCACAGGCATACCAATCGGCCATGTTGCCGACGTGGCCCGGCAGCATGATCCGCCCGATCAAGCCGGCCTCGGCAACCTGCCGCTCGAGCACGGCGCGATCCGGACCGTCACCGACGATCACCAGTTCCCACTCCGGAAAGCGTGGTGCGAGGCGCGCGAAGAGCGCGATCAGCAGGCCGAAGCGCTTCTGGCCCTCGAGCCGGCCCACGGCAAGGAGGCGCCGCCGACCGGGCGTCCCGACCGACCCCGGTGCGCGCACCGGCTCGGTGGACGGCAGCGGCCAGGTCACCGGATTGGGCACGACGGCCAGCCGACGGGCCCGCGTGTGGGTGCGCACCCACTCGGCCGTCTCGCGCGTCTGCACGACCACGGTGTCGAGCCCGCCGTAGCACCACGCGCGCAGGCGCGCCCACATGCCTCCCAGCGGCACCTGCGGCGGATGCACCCGCTCCGAGCCCACGAGTCGCACGCGAAGGCGCGCCCCCGCGAGCGCCAGCAGCACGTTGCAGGTGGTGAGCATCGCGACGGCGACGTCGGGTCGCTCGGCGCGAAGGACGCGACGGAGGGCACGCACGCGCCGCGCATTCCCGGCCAGCGCGCTCACGACGCCCGAGCTCTCCGAGGCCAGCCCCAGCTCGAGGCGGCGGATGGCGGGATCGAGCGCGTACCGATCGCCGCTCCGCGAGGCGAGCGTCACGAGCACCACGGCCCGGCCCTCCACGGCCCACTGATTCGCGAGGGCCGCCATCACGCGCTCCGCCCCGCCACCACCGAGGGAGTGGATGAAGAGCAGCAGCTTCATGCCGCGTGGCGGCTCACGGCGTAGATGTACGGCGAGAATCGCGCGGTGCGCGGGAGCTCGCCGACCACGTCTTCCACCCGCCAGAGCAGCTTGGTCAGGCGCGTGAGCCAGAGGTAGGTGGTCCAGCCCGGATCCTGCTCGGACCGGAAGCACGACGACAGGACGCCGAAGTTGGTCGAGCAGAGATACGCGGCCTCGGTGACGTCGAGCCCCGCGTCCCCGTGGCCCTTCACTAGCGAGGCGCGGTCGTGGGGCACGTGCAGGTCGTACACGGCGCGGTTCCAGCGCCGCGTGAGCGAGCCGATGATGCCGGCCATGTTCGGGATGATCGTCACCATCCGGCCGCCCGGCGCCAGCAGCGTGCGCATGGCGCCGAGCACCGACGGCAACTCGGTGAAATGCTCGACGACCCCGATGCTGAAGATCACGTCGAACTGCCCGCGCAGGTCCGGCGCCGGCGCGAAGAGATCCTGGTGCAGCACCCGGATGCGCACCCCCTCGAGCTCGGCGCGGCGCGCCAGCAGCGCGCAGCCCGTCGGCGAGTAGTCGAGGCCGGCGAACTCGCCGTCCCGATGCCGCGCGGCGAGGCACGAGAGCACGGCACTGTTCCCCGCCCCGACCTCGAGCACCCGGCGTCCGTCGAGGCCCACCGCCTCGATCAGCTCGACGATCCGGCGGTCGGCGCGATGGCGGAACGAGTCGAGCGCGAGCGGCACGGGTTCCTGATGCGCGGCATAGCCGGCGTCCCAGTAGGCGTCCTCGGTGAGGCGCGACGTCATCGCGGGATTCTCCTCATCAGCAGCACCGTGTTCGCGGCATACACCACCGCAGCCGAGAGCATCAGCGCGCCGGCCCCGAAGCCGGGCAGCAGCAGCCAGCTCGCGAGCGCCTTCACCGAGAGCCCGAGCACGCCGCTCGCGAGCAGGAGCCGGTAGTGCCCGAGACTCGAGTGGAGGCTCACCAGCACCAGCGAGGCGACGTACGGCGGCAGCTGCAGCAGGCCCAGGCGCAGCAGGCGCGCGACGACGTCGGTGTCGGTCGCGGTGAAGGTGCCACGCTCGTACACGAGGCGGACGGCCCACGGCCCCAGCACCCAGCCCACCGCGACGACAGCGACGCCCACCAGCGCCATGCCCCCCGCCCAGCGCAGCGCCAGCGCGCGCACCTCACCGCCCTCGGCGGCGCTGCGCGCGAACACCGGCAGCGTTGCGCGCGTCACCGCCGTCGCCAGGATGCCGAGCGCGAGCGCGATGAGGCGGTTGGCGTAGCCGATCGAGGAGATGGCGCCCTCCCCGAGGCGCGCCGCGAAGAACTGGTCCACGAGCGTGGCGAAGGTCATCACCGCCTGCCCCAGCATCATGATGCCGAAGCCGCTCCAGAACGGCCGCCAGTGCGCCGAGGCGAGGCCGAACGCCGGCCGGTGCCCCGTGTCGCCGGCGCCGGAGGCGCGTGCCACGAGCCCGAGCTGCACCACCGTTCCCGCCAGCGTGCCCCACACCAGCGGCTCGATGCCGCCCACCAGCAGTACGGCCAGCAGGATGCCGAGCGCCGGCACGCCCTCGAGCAGCGTGTTGGCGTGCCGGCCGCCGCTCATCATCCAGGTGGAGTACAGGCCGACGAGCAGCCCCGGCACCGTGAGCCAGGCCAGCGCGGGCACCATCCGCAGGGCGAGCTCCACGGTGCGCGGCGGCAACCCCAGGAAGCCGCTCTGCAGCAGCGGCGGCAGCGCGAGGCGCGCGATGAGCGACAGCGCGAGCCCGACGAGCAGCGTCGCGCCGAGCAGCTCCGCCCGGAAGTGCCGCAGCCCCGCCGGCGACTCCTCCCGGATGCGCGCCTCCATGGGGATCAGCGTCACGGCGAGCACGCCCGCCCACACGGCCACAGGCCAGCTCACGAGGTTGAAGACGAACAGATAGGCGTCGATCTCGGGGCTCACGCCGTACCGCCACGCGACCGCCATCTCCTTCGCCGCGCCGGCCACCTTCCCGACGATGGCGAAGACGCCGACGGCGAGCATGCCCTGCAGGATCGAACGGTGCGCGCCGGTGCCCGGCGGCGCCGTCGCCGGCTGGGTCAGCGTCACGACATCCTGCGGCGCAGCACCCGCGGCACGGCCTCGTCGACGAGGCGCAGGAACTCGCGGGCCTCGTCGGACGGCAGGCGCCGTGCCCCCGCGACGCCGTCCGCGAGCAGCGCCAGCACGAGGGCGAGCAGCCCGCCCGCCAGCATGCCCGCGGCACCCTTGAGGATCGAGCGCCGCGGCTGCGGCAGCACCGGCACCTCGGGCGTCTCGAGCTCGGTGATGACCGGCGTATCGCGCACCTCGCGCAGCCGGGCCTCCTCCCGCGCCTGCAGCATCGAGTTGTAGATGTTCTGGTTGAGGCTCACCTCGCGCTGCAGCCGCTCGCGCTCGAAGGTGAGCTCGGGCGAGCCCGTGTAGACGCGGTTGCGCTGCAGGAAGCTCTGCAGCCGGTTCTCCGAGCTCCGCAGCGCCTGCTTCGCCTCCTCCGCACGCGCCTCGGCGAACTTCCGCTCGGCCGAGGCCTGCGACTGCCGCGTCACCTGCACGAAGTGATGCACCTCGCCGACCAGCCGCTCGGCCACCGCGTGCGACACGCTCGGCCACTTCGTCACCACCGCCACCTCGACACCGCTGATCTGCTTGATCTCACGCGTCTCGATCTTCTTCCGCAGCGCCAGCACGGCGCGATCGATGCGCTCCGCCTCGCTCCGCCCCTTGATCTTGAGCAGGTCCATCAGCATGACGCGCCGGCCCTCCTCTTCCACCACGACCACGGTGTCGGTGGCCAGGTCCGCGAGCAGCGCGTGCGACCGCAGCAGCGCCACGTAGACCTGCGGCCCCCACGTCCCACCCAGCTGCGGCAGCTTGACGCCGAACTGGCTCGCGGCCAGCGCGA
Organism: Gemmatimonadales bacterium; assembly: GCA_036276435.1. Classification (GTDB taxonomy): domain Bacteria; phylum Gemmatimonadota; class Gemmatimonadetes; order Gemmatimonadales; family GWC2-71-9; genus JAGGAG01. The sequence continues at coordinate 571 of DASUOW010000125.1, read as the reverse complement.
GGCCCGCGGCGCCGGCGCCGAGTTCGTTGGACTGGGGCAGGAAGGTGGCCGCGGAACGGTAGGTGCGCGCCCGCAGGAGGCCCGAGAGCAGGCCGATCACGCCGCCCACGATCATCAGCGTGATGATCGATCGACGTCGGCGCAGCAGCAGCGCCGCGAGCGCGAGCGGGGAGAACGGATCGGCCGCCGCCCCCTCGGGGGCCGGACGGATGCTCGGAATCGTCATGAAGTCCTCGCGCGGCGGAATCGGAACTCGTCGCACCCGCTCCCGAACAGGCCGATCGGCGTGCCGCGCGTCGGGCCGGACTCCGGCTCGAAGCCCTGCGCCCGGAGGCGCGACACGAGCTCGGCCGGCTCGACGGATTCGTAGGGGAAGCCGCCCATCCAGTCGTGCACGTCGTGGTGGAACTCCATGCCGCGCGACCCGCCGTACGCGGCCACCTCCTTCGCGAAGCTCCGGCCCGTCAGGGCGCAGCGCAGGCGGAAGAGCGCCACGTACACCGAGCGCGCGCGCTGCTGCGCGGCGGGCGTCGCCCTGGCATACCAGCGCTTCTCGGCGCGCCAGAGATCG
>DASUOW010000124.1:0-3010 GCA_036276435.1 Gemmatimonadales bacterium | reverse complement strand
GCCGGCGGCGTCGGGGACGGGGTGCCCCGCCTCCACCACGCGCACGCGATGCAGGGGGCCGCCGTGGCCCACCTTCGTCACCACCACACCGTCGGCGACGAGGTCGCCGAGCGCGACCTCCGCCGCCGCCGCCATGGGCACCGCGGCCTTGCCCGCGCCCACGATCCACACACGCCCGTGCTCCGGGACGGGAATGGCGGCGCGGTCCGCGTGGATCGTGCGCTCCACCCGCCGCAGCGAGCGCTGCACGGCGCGCCGCGGCTCCACGGCGGCCACTCCGGCGCGAAAGATCGCGAGCGCGTCTGACCGTAGATCGGCCACGTTCTTCGACCCCCGTCTCTACCTCCAAGGTGGTGGCGCGCGCCCCCCGGCGCTCAGACTTCGATGGGCTTGATCACCAGCGTGGCGGCCATGACCGCGAACACCATCGTCTCGGCGGCCGGCCCCCAGAACCTCCCCGTCAGCGCCATCACGAGCCCCAGCCCGAACGCCGCCGCGAACGTCCCGCGCATGCTGCCCAGGCCGCCGACCAGCACGACGGCGAAGCAGACGAGCAGGACGTGGAAGCCCATGTACGGGTGGAGCGTCGTGATGGGGGCGTAGAGGATCCCGCCGAGCGCGGCGAGGCAGCTCCCCACCACGAACACGAGCGAGAAGTACTTGTCCACCGACAGCCCGATCGCGCGCGCCGCCTCCTTGTCCTCGAGCCCGGCCACGACCACCTTGCCCACCACGGTGCGGCGGAAGAACAGCTCGAGGCCGGCGAAGATCGCGAGCGCGACCGCGATGATGACGAGGCGGTACACGGGGAGGCTCACGCCCGCGAGCACCACGTGCTTGCCGATGGGATCCGAGAGCGGCACCGGGGTGGCGCCGAACAGCCACTTGGTCGCGTCGACGCCGATGAGCAGCACCGCGTACGTGGCGATGATCGCGTAGTCGATGGATTGACCGTACAGCCGGCGGATGACGAAGCGCTCGATGCACCACGCGATCGGGATGGTGACGAGCACGCCGAGCAGCGCGGCGGGGAGGAACCCGAGGTGCGCGCGCAGCGCCGCCATGAGGACGTAGGCGCCCACCGTGTACACGAGCGCGTGCGCGAAGTTGACGATGCGCATCGTCCCGAAGGTGAGGGAGAGGCCGATGGAGATGATGTAGAAGATGCCGCCGATCGTGAGGCCGTACGCGAGCGTGCTGATCACGGCGCCACCTCCTCGACCGCCGGACGCGGCGCGCGCTGCGCGATCCAGCCCCAGAGACCCGACCGGAAGCGGAACACGAGCAGGAGCAGGGCGAAGCCGAGGAACATCTCCCACCGCTGCACGTAGTCGGGCAGGTAGTTGCTGATGACCATGTACGCGACGCCGCCGAGCAGCGCGCCGTACACGCTCCCGGCGCCGCCGATGAGGGCGGCGAAGATCACCTCGACGTTGCGTCCGGGGTCGATGAAGCTCGGGGTCACGTACCCGTAGTTGAGAGCGGAGAGGCCGCCGGCGGCCCCGGCCAGGCTCGTCGACAGGACGAAGGCGACGAGCTTGTAGCGGGTGGTGTCGTAGCCGAGGAACCGGACCCGCTCCTCCTTCTCCTTCACCGAGCGCAGCAGGATGCCGAACGGCGACCCCGTCAGGCGCCGCACGAACCACACCGCGGCGAGCAGGATGGCGAGGGCGAACGCGAACATGTGCGTGCGCTGCGAGAGGTTCAGCGGGCCCACGCGCGAGAAGGCGGCGGTCATCCCGTCCTCCCCGCCGGTGTACGCGGCGGCGGCGATGAGGACGACGAAGTGACCGACCTGGTTGAACGCCAGGTTGATCAGCGCGAAGCACGCGCCGGTGGTGCGGACGACGAGCGGGCCGAGCAGGAGGCCCACCGCGCCGGCGAGGATCACCGACGCCGCGAGCGCGACGATGGGGTTCGCGGAGAGGTGCACGGAGCAGAGCGCCGCGCCGTAGGCGCCGGCGCCGAGGTACAGCATGTGCCCGAACGACAGCCGGCCCATGTGCCCGTAGATGAGGTCGAAGGAGAGCACGTAGAGGCAGAAGACGATGAAGTCGGTCGTCCGCTGGACGTGAAGGACGGGCAGGAGCGCGAGGAAGAGCCCGGCGATCACCACCAGGTCGAACCGCGCGAGCCACCGCTGGATCGAAGCGAGCATGCCGTCCCCCTACAGGTAGGCCTCGAGACGGGCTGCGTCCCTGATCTCTTCCGGGCGCGTCAGCTCCACCGCGATGCGCCCTTCCTTCATCGCGTACACGCGGTCGCCCAGCTCGCGAACGACCGGGAGGTTCTGCTCCACGATCAGCATCGCGACCTTCCCCTTGGTGTTGCTGAGCACCTCGAAGACCTCGTCGATGGTGCCGGCGGCGAGCCCCTCCGTCGGCTCGTCGATGAGCAGCAGCTTCGGGTCGCCGATGAGGGCGCGGCCGATCAGCAGGAGCTGCCGCTGCCCCCCGGACAGCCCGCCCGCCGGCGCGTCGAGGAATCGCGCGATGCGGGGGTGTATCGCGACGACCCTCTCGATCGCGGCGGCGAGCGGGACCTTTTGAGCGAACGCCGCGAGCTGCACGTTCTCGCGGACGGTCAGCTTCGTGAAGACGCGCTTGTCCTGGAAGACGTAGCGGATGCCGCCGCGGGCGAGCACCTCCGGCGCGGTCCCGCTCACGGACGCGCCGTCGAACGCGACGTCGCCGGCGGCGGCGGGCAGGAAGCCGGCGATGGTGCGCAGCAGCGTCGTCTTGCCCGCGCCGTTCCGCCCGACGAGGAAGACCATCTCGCCGCGCTCGACGTGGATCGAGGCGTCCGACACCACGCGCGCGAGGCCATACGCCACGTCGAGGTTGTGCACGTCGAGGAGCATCGCTACCCCTCCCCGCCGATGGCGGCGCGCTGCGTGGAGTGGTGGCCCTCGTCGCCCCAGTACACCTTGCGCACGGTCGGATCGCGCAGGATCGCCTCCGGCGCGCCCTCGGCGATGACGCGTCCCTCGTGCCTGACGGTGAGTCGCTCG
>DASUOW010000123.1:0-10121 GCA_036276435.1 Gemmatimonadales bacterium | reverse complement strand
CGTCGAGGCGGGCCGGACGGCGCCGGTGACGGAATCGACCTGCGGGCCGCCCGTACCGGTGTCGAAGTAGTCCCCGAGCGCCGCCATGGCCCGCTCGGCCGCGGGCGTGGTGACGTCGGTCCATCCCGTCTGGACTCCCAGCGAGACCTGCGGCCCGAAGGACGGCAGCGCGAACCCGCGGCCGGTGGGGATCGGCTGCTGCAGGAACGGCAGCGGGAAGCTGAACCGGATGCGGCCGAGCGCGGCCACGTCGCCGGCGTACACCTTGTAGTCGTAGCCGGGCATGCCCACGGCGCCGCCCATCTCGAGCAGCTGCTGCGGCGGCAGCTTGTCGCCCCACACCTTGCCGCCGTGCAGCTGGGCGGTGACGTACATGAACGAGAGGTTCTTCCGCGCCAGCACGCGCGCCACGAGGCGCTGGTAGCCGATGGTGCTCCCGCTCCCCACCTCGCCCTCGACGCGCAGCCCCACGCCGTCGCGCACGAAGTTGACGCCGATGTCGGGACGCAGCTCCACGAGCGCCCGCACGCGCGCGTAGTCGCCCTCGTAGATGCCGCGGTTGTTCCGCAGGAACCCGACCCAGGGTGACGTCTCCAGCTCGCGCGAGACGCTGTCGTCCCGCACCGCGGCCACGCTCAGCTCGAACCGCTCGCCGTGGCCGTTGGCCGGCCACCACCCCACCTGCGCGCCGGCGTGGCGGCGGTCGACGTAGTCCCAGTTGTCGCGCGAGAGCAGGGCGCCGATGGCCGGGTTGGCGAACTGCGCCATGAACTCGTTCGAGTTGTCGAGGGTGCGGCCCGCGAAGGCCCCGAGCGCCAGCGGGCCGCGCCGCCAGGTGCCGATCAGGTCCCCGCGCACCTGCCGGTCCCAGAAGCCGTAGCCCAGTCCCAGGTGCAGTTCGGTGCCGGGCTCCGCGCGGCGCGGCCGGTACGACACGGCCGCGCCGGCGAAGATGCCTTCGATGCGGTTGAAGCGGATCGATTCGCCGGGATACACCTGCACCAGCCCGAACGAGCGCCCGCGCGGCTGGCCCGACTGGCCCAGCCGCACGTCGTCGAAGTCGGTCAGCTCGCCGCGGCCCGCCTGCTCGCCCATCGGCGCGAGCAGGTCGTCGTGTCGGTCGAGGGTCCCGTCCGGTGCCGAGGTGAGGGCGTAGGCGGGTGCCACGTCGGCCACCGGGTCGGCCGGGAGGGGCGCGGGCTCCACCCGCACGTCGCGGAAGCGCGTCACGATGCGCATCCCGCCGGTCGGCTGCTGCGTGAAGGCCCGCTCCTGGATCCACTCGAAGCGTTGCGCGGCGGGGAGCCACACGCCGTCCACCGGCGCGTTCTGCAGGTCCACGAACGAGCGGTCGGGCGGGCGGATGAGCCGAGCGAGGCCCGCGGGCGGCGGGGGGTTGCGGTGCACCAGCCGGCCGCGGAGGCGCGCGAGGTGCAGGCCCTCCAGCTCGAGCCAGAGTTCGCCGTCGAACACCAGCGCCTGCCCGTCGTCCGGGTCGCGCGACTGCACCGCGATGCGCGCCGTGCGGTGCACGACGCCCAGCGGATCGCGCCAGGTCACCGTGTCGGCCGCCGTGAAGCGGTAGTAGCGGGCGCGGTCGGCCGCGAGCGGATGGCGCGCGTAGACGCTCGTGGTGTCCTCGGGCGGCCAGGTGAAGCGCTCCGCCATGCCGAGCTGCCGGGCGAAGACGGGCAGCCGGTCGCCGGTGGTGATGGGAATGATCCACCCCAGCAGGAGGTAGCGGATGCGGTTGAGGGGGAGCGTGGTGGTGGCGCTGCGGGCGGCGACGATGTGCTGGGTGAACGTCCCGGAGCGGTCCCAGCGCACCTCGCTCGCGAGCTGGTCCACGGAGGTGGGGCCGTCCACCCAGCGATCCCGCACGCCGATGACCGCCACCTCGGTCTCGGCGAGGGCGGTGTAGGCCGACGCGGGCAGCGCCCGGTTGGCGGCGGCCGCCCGGGCGACGAGGTCGCAGAGTGCGGGCGACCCGCACGAGGTGTCCTGCAGGGCGAAGACCGCGAGGAGCGCCAGGATCATCGGTGCCGGAAGTTAGCCACGAAACGAAGCGGGGCGGCCCGAAGGCCGCCCCGCCGGCGCGTCCGAGCGCCGCCGACCGGACCGGTCAGCGATCGTCTTCCTCGTCGAAGTCGTCGATGCTCTCGAAGTCCTCCTCGAGCTCGTCGAGATCGTCCTCGTCGTCCTCCGCCTCGTCATCGTCCTCGAGGTCCTCGTCCTCGTCTTCGTCGAGGTCGAAGCCGCTCTCGAACTCTTCCTCGTCGTCGTCGAACCGGCGCCGCATTTCAATGGCCTCCATCGACGTCGCGCTGGCCAGCATGGTCCCCTCCGCCATGAGTGAAGAGTGGTTCCCGCTCGATCAGACGGCGTCGGCCACTCGCGCGGCCCTCGCTGCCTTCTTGCGGTCGTTCGCCTGCAGGACGCGCTTGCGCAGGCGAATGGTCTGGGGCGTCACCTCGATCAGCTCGTCCTCCTCGATGTACTCCATCGCGTACTCGAGCGTGATCTCGCGCGGCGGCTCGAGCAGGACGTTGTCGTCCGAGCCGGACGCCCGCATGTTGGTGAGCTTCTTCTCCTTGGTCACGTTCACGTCCAGGTCCCCCGGACGGGCGTTCTCCCCGGCGATCATGCCCTCGTACACCAGATCGCCCGGTTCGACGAACATCTGCGCCCGCTCCTGCAGGTTGCCCAGCGCGAACGCCACCACCGAGCCCTCGCGGTCCGCCACCATCACGCCGCGCTTGCGGCCGGCGAGCGGGCCCGCCCACGGGCCGTACTCGAGGAAGCGGTGGTGCATGATCCCGGTGCCGCGCGTGTCGGTCATGAACTCCGAGCGGTAGCCGAAGAGGCCGCGCGACGGGATCTTGAACGTGAGCCGCGTGCTGCCCTGCCCGTTGTTGCGCATCTCGAGGATCTCGCTGCGGCGCGGCCCGAGCTTCTCCATGACGACGCCCACGTACTCCTCGGGCACGTCGATCATGAGTTCCTCGTACGGCTCCATGCGCTCGCCGGATTCACCGAGGCGCGTGATGACGCGCGGGCGCGACACCTGGAACTCGTACCCTTCGCGCCGCATCGTCTCCATCAGGATGCCGAGGTGCAGCTCGCCGCGGCCCGAGACGGTGTGCGTGTCGGGGCTGTCGGTGGGCTCCACGCGGAGCGCCACGTTGCGCTCGAGCTCCCGGAAGAGGCGGTCGCGCAGCTGGCGGCTGGTGACGAACTTGCCCTCGCGTCCCGCGAACGGCGAGTTGTTGACGATGAAGTCGACCGAGATCGTCGGCTCCTCGACCGCGATACCGGTGAGGCGCTCGGGCTGCTCCACCGAGGTGAAGGTCTTGCCGATCTCGATGGTCTCGAAGCCCGAGAGGGCCACGATATCGCCGGCGGAGGCCTCCTGCACCTCGACCCGGTGGAGGCCGTCGAAGGTGTAGAGCTTGGTGACGCGCCCGCGCTCGATGCCCGGCTCCTCGCCCACCAGGCCCGGCTCGCCCATGGGCAGCAGCACCACCGAGTCGCCCACCTTCACCTTCCCGCGCTCGATGCGGCCGATGGCGATGCGCCCGAGGAACGAGGAGAAGTCGAGCGTCGAGACCAGCATCTGGAACGGGCCCTCGGGATCGCCCTTGGGGGCCCGCACGTTGTCGATGATCCGCTGGAACAGCGGGCTCAGGTCGGTGCCCGGCTGCTCGAGCTCCGGCGTGGCCGTGCCCGCGCGGCTGGAGGTGTAGAGGAACGGCGCATCGAGCTGCTCGTGGGTGGCCTCGAGGTCGATGAAGAGGCCGAGCACCTCGTCGTGCACCCGCAGCGGCTCGGCGTCGGAGCGGTCGATCTTGTTGATCGCCACGATGGGCTGGAGTCCCAGCGCCAGCGCCTTCCGCGTCACGAAGCGCGTCTGCGGCATCGGGCCTTCGGCGGCGTCCACCAGCAGCACGAAGCCGTCCACCATGCGCAGGATGCGCTCCACCTCGCCACCGAAGTCGGCGTGGCCGGGCGTGTCCACGATGTTGATCTTGGTGCCGTGCCAGTTGACCGCGGTGTTCTTGGCGAGGATCGTGATGCCCCGCTCCTTCTCGAGCGGGTTCGAGTCCATCACGCGCTCCTCCACGTGCTGGTTGGCGCGGAAGGCGCCAGCCTGCCGGAGCATCTTGTCGACCAGCGTGGTCTTGCCGTGGTCGACGTGCGCGATGATGGCGATGTTGCGAATCACTTGACCCGTGTCCCTGCGAATGCCTGCATCTCCCGGAAACCGGGCCTGAGCGGCGCATATATAGGCGTCGCCCATCCCTGCCGCAAGAGCGAATTTCCCGACGTGGCAACCCGTTGGGCGCCAGAGGGTTGCGGGGAGCGCGAGCCACCCCGATCTTGCCCCGCTGGCCGAGCCTCGTGCTCCGTGCACACCCCTTGGGAGGCAACCGATGCACCGTTCGTCGTCCGCGCTCCTCGCCGCCGTCGCGGCGATCGCATGCCTTGCCACGCCCCTGGCCGCGCAGAAGCTGCCGTCGAGCGAGCCCCCGCCGCGCTCCGGCGGCCTCAGGCTGACCTCGGGCGAGGGCCCGATCCGCTCCTCCGGGGCGATCACGATCGCGCCGTTCATGGGCCTCAACTTCCCGAGCGGCGATCTCGGCCGCAGGTCGAACACCGGCCTCACCTTCGGCGTCCAGGGCACCTGGGGCCTCGGCGTCCTGGCCCTCATGGCCGAGGCGAGCTACAGCAACTTCACCGGGAAGCTCGAGAACGGGGTCGAATACGAAGACTTCGGCACGTTCGAGATCGCCGGCGGCGCACGCGTCCCCATCCCGCTTGCCGGCCTCTACGCCGGTGGCCTCGCGGGCTACTGGTTGAGCTACTCGTCCGAGATCGACGAAGGCGGGGACGAGCTCGACGTGGTGCCGATGGTCGGCATCCACTTCGGCCCGGCCGACGTTGGGGTGCGCTACAAGGGGCTGCTGGGCGACCTCGACTGGTTCGCCATCACGGCGGCGGTGCACTTCCGGCTGCGGTAGGCGAAGGGAGTTGCGAGGGGCGCTGCCGGTTTCGATTTTCCCGGCCGCGGCCCGCGTCGCTCGCATCCACCATCTTCGAGGTCTCGACATGCGCCGCCTGGCGTCCGTACTTCCCGCCGCACTGGCGGCGATCCTGGTGTCCGCCGCTCCGCTCGACGCGCAGCTCCTCACCTCCGGCGAGGGCCCGCTGCGATCCGCCGGTGCCCTCACCCTGGGACCCGTCCTCGCCGTCACCCTGCCCGTCAGCCGGTTCGCCGACGTGGTCGGCACCGGCTTCACCGCCGGCGTGCAGGTCACCTACGGCCTCGGCGCCGTGACGCTGCTGGGGGAGATGAACGCCAGCGGATTCTCCGGCAAGAACAACCTGGGCAGCCGGGGCACGCTCGGGTTCAATGCCGGCGCGCGGGTCGGCATCCCGCTGGCGGGGTTGTACGCCGGCGGCGTGGCCGGCTACTGGAACCGCGACGTGGACGAGTTCGACATCGTGCCGCTCGTCGGAGTGCATCTGGGCCCACTGGACGTCAACGCCCGCTACAAGGGCCTCTTCGGCGACGCGGACTGGTTCGCCGTCGGCGGCGCGGTGCACTTCCGCCTGAAGTAGCCGTTCCGGTGGCTAGCGTCCGTCCGCCCGCCCCGCCAGCGTCTCGATCACCTGCGCGATGACGCCCGGATCGGCCGGCTTGAGCAGGTGGTGGTCGAACCCCGCCTCGGCCGAGCGGGCCCGGTCGTCGCTCTGGCCCCAGCCGGTGAGGGCGACGAGCTTCGGCGCGCGGCTTCCGAGGCGCTCGCGCACCCGCCGCGCCACCTCGTACCCGCTCAGCGTCGGCATGCCGATGTCGAGCAGCACCACGTCGAACGTCTCGGTCTCGAGGAGCGCCAGCGCGTGGTGCCCGTCGTGCACGGTGTCCACCTCGTGCCCGAGCAGCTCCAGCAGGATCGCGAGGCTCATCGCCGCGTCCACGTTGTCGTCCACCACGAGGATGCGGCGCCGGCCGCCGGCGGCGAGGGCGCGCCGTGCCGGGGCCGGCGCCGCGCGCGGCGCGTCCACGCCCGGCAGGCAGACGGAGAACTCGCTCCCGCGTCCCTCGCCCGGGCTGCGGGCCTCGATGGAGCCGCCGTGCAGCTCCACCAGGCGCTTCGACAGCGCCAGCCCGATGCCCAGCCCGCCGTGGCGGGCGCGGTCGCCGTGCGGCAGCTGCACGAACATCTCGAACACGTGGCCCAGCATCTCCGGCGCGATGCCGATGCCGGTGTCCCTGATCCCGACGATCACGTCACGGCCCTTCGCGTACGCCCGCACCGTGATGCGGCCACCCGGCGGCGTGTAGCGTGCCGCGTTGGTGAGCAGGTTGGTGAAGACCTGCGACAGCCGCACCAGGTCGGCGTCCACCCAGAGCGGGGACTCGGGCAGCTCGAGCTGCAGCTGATGCCCGCCCTCCTCGATCGCGGCACGCGCCGCCTCGACCGCGTGCTCCACCACCATCGCCACGCTCATCCGCTCGCGCAGCAGCTCGATGCGCCCGAGCGTCACGCGCGACACCTCGAGCAGGTCGTCGACGAGGCGCGTCAGGTGGGTGACCTGCCGCTCGATCATCTGCTGCGCGTCCCGGCGCGCGCCATCGCCGAGCGCGGGCGAGTTGAGCAGGTAGGCGGCGGTGCGCAGCGGCGCGAGCGGGTTGCGGAGCTCGTGGGCGAGGGTGGCGAGGAACTCGTCCTTGCTCCGTCCCGACTCGCGCAGCGCGTCCTCGGCGGCCTTCTGCGCGGTGACGTCCATGCTGATGCCCAGCGCGCGCGCCGGCACGCCCGCCCCGTCGCGATGGAACCGGGCGCGCGAGGCGATCCAGCGCAGCGCGCCGTCGGCCCGGACGATCCGGTACTCGACGGCGTAGGGCGTGTCGTGCTCGATGGCCGACAGCCACGCGGCCTGCACCAGCGGCCGGTCCTCGGGATGCACGGCCTGATACCAGGCCTCGGCGGGCAGCGGCGGCGACTGCGGGTCGAAGCCGAACACCTCGTTGTTGTACGGCGTGCACTCCGTCCTGCCGGTCGCGAGGTCCGTCACCCACATGCCGATCTGGGCGCCCTCGAGCGCGAGCCGCAGCCGTTCCTCGCTGTCGCGGAGCGCCGCGTCGATGCGCTGCTGCTCGGTGACGTCGCGGTGGATGGTGAGCATCGCGGCTTCCCCGCCGACCTCGATCATCTCGGCCGAGACGCGCAGCAGGCGGATCTCGCCGGCCCGGTTCCGCACCCGGATCTCGTGGTCGCGCAAGCGGCCCTCGCGCCTGAGCCGCTCGATGCCGCGCTGGCGGTCCGCCGGGTCGAGGTAGAGACCGAGGTCGAGCGAACTGCGGCCGATCGCCTCCTCGCGCGTGAGCCCCATGATCGCGAGGTAGCTGGGGTTGACCTCGTAGAGCAGCCCGTCCTCCACGCGCGTGATGGAGAGGCCGTCCGGGCTCGCCCAGAACGCCTTGGCGAACTTCTCCTCGCTCAACCGCACCCGCGCCTCCGCGCGCCGCAGCTCCGTGACGTCGACGGAGGCGCCGACGAGTCCCGTGAGCGCGCCGCAGGCATCCTTGACCGGCTCGATGCTCGCGAGGAAGTAGCGGGTGTCGCCGTCGTGGGTCCAGCTGATCGGCAGGCGCTCGCCCACGCCGGTCCGCCACACCCGGTCGAGCGCCTCGGCATACTCGTCGTACTGGTCGCCGGGCCGCAGCCGCCCCACCGGCTGGCCGATGACGTCCGCCGGCGACATGGCGGCGGGCGGGTTGTGCACCCAGGTGTAGCGGCGCTGGGCGTCGCAGGCCCAGGCGACGATCGAGCTCCCCTCGAGCGCCAGCTGGAAGCGCTGCTCCGCGACGCGTGCGGCCTCGAGCGCGGCTTCCTTCTCCGTCACGTCGATGGTGACGCCCGTGACGTGCGTGGGCGCGCCGGCCGGCGCGCGGTGCACCACGGCGCGCGTCTCGATCCAGCGCGTCTCGCCGGTGTCGGGACGGATCATCCGGCTGGTGAAGGCGTAGTCCTCGCCCCGCGCCACGGCCGCGGCGACGGTGGCCTCGATGCGCGCGCGATCGTCGGGATGCGCCAGCGGCCAGCTGTTGCCCGCATCGTTCCACGTACTGCCGAAGACGCTCCGCGCGCTCGGCGACATCTGCACCCGACCGGAGGCCAGGTCCCACTCCCACTCCACCAGGCGTGCCGCGTCGTGCAGCACGTCGAGCCGCGCCCGGGCGAGGTCGAGGTCCCGCTGGGTGCGCCGGTGGTTGGCCAGGGCGCGGCGCGCGACGTCGGACACCGCGATGGTCGCGGACGACGCCAGCGCCAGCGCCAGCAGCGCGAGCGCGTGGGCGGATTGCTCGATCGGCCAGAACCGGCCGAACGGCGGCACCCAGAGATAGTCGATGGCGAGCAGGGTGAGGACGAGATGCAGGATGCCGGGGCCCCGGCCGGCGAGGAGCGTGACGAGGATGAGCGCGGGAAAGATCGGGACGTAGCGGCCAGGGCCGCCGGTCAGCGCGAGGATGCCGAGGTTGAGGAGGAGCGACACCCCCACCATCACGACGGCAAGGCCCCAGCGCACCGCAGCAGTCCGCATACCCGCTCACTTCCCTGCCACGAGGCGATTCCGGTACGACCCGCGTCCCCGAGAGGGACACGGCGCCAGCTTGAAGAGGTCGTTAATTAGAACACGGCCTGCGGGCGATCGGTAGGTCGGCCGCCGGGCGCCCTAGTGGTGGTGCGCGTGGCCGTGGTCGCCATGCGCGTGCTCGTGCCCGCGACGCCGCGTCGAGAGCGGCCCGTCGTGGTCGGGCGTGCACTCGCCCGCGATCTCGACCTGGATGGTGGCATGGCCGATCCCGAGCGAGCCCATCGCCTCGTGCGACGCGGTGAGCACCCGCGGATGGTCGGCCAGTTCGGGCACCACCACGTGGCCGCTCATGGCGATGACGCCGCTGGTCACCGTCCAGACGTGCAGGTCGTGCACGTCGCAGATGCCCGGCACGGCGCGCAGGCGCCGCTCCACCTCGTCCATGCGGATGTGCTTCGGGACCGCCTCGAGCAGCACGTCCACGCTTTCCCGCAGCAGGCGCCACGCGCTCACGAGGATGAGCAGCGAGAGCATCACCGACACGATCGGGTCGGCGAGCGTCCAGCCGGTCAGGATCACGATGCCGGCGGCCACCAGCGCACCCACCGAGCCCAGCAGGTCGCCCATGATGTGGAGATAGGCGCCGCGGGTGTTGAGGTCGTGGTTCGCGTCGCCGTGGAGCAGGCGGAGCGCCACCAGGTTCACCACCAGGCCCAGCGCCGCGATGGCCGCGAACAGGGTGCCCTTGATGGGCTCGGGACTTCCCAGCCGGTGCACCGCCTCGACCACGATCCAGACCGACAGCGCGAACAGGATGGCGCCGTTGAGCAGCGCGGCGAGGATCTCGAGCCGCAGGTAGCCGTAGGTGCGCCGGTCGTCGGCGGGCCGCTGGGCCACGCGCTGCGACAGCACCGCGAGCCCGAGCGCCGCCACGTCGGTGAGCATGTGCCCCGCGTCCGCGAGCAGCGCGAGCGAGCCGCTCACCAGGCCGCCGACGACCTCGACCACCATGAAGGCGGCCGTGAGGACGAGGACGGTGCCGAGCCGCGACGACTGCCTCACATTCGCACCCGGACCGCCTGCGCGTGCCCGGACAGCCGCTCCGCCTCCGCCATCGCGATGATGTGCCCGGCGTCGTGCGCCAGCCGGGCGGCGCTGTAGCAGATGATGCTCGAGCGCTTCACGAAGTCGTACACGCCGAGCGGCGAGGCGTAGCGCGCCGTGCCGCTGGTGGGGAGCACGTGGCTGGGCCCCGCGATGTAGTCGCCGACGGGCTCGGGTGTCATGTCGCCCAGGAAGATGGCACCCGCGTGCCGGATGCCGTCCGCGATGCCGCGCGCGTCGGCGGCGATGATCTCGAGGTGCTCCGGCGCGCGGCGGTTGGCCACCTCGACGGCGTGGGCCATGTCGGGCACCACGATGACCATGCCGGTGCGCTCGAGCGAGGCGCGCGCGATGGCGGCGCGCGGCGCGGTGGCGAGCGCCGCCTCGAGCGCCGCCGGCAGCGCGTCGGCCAG
>DASUOW010000122.1:0-4155 GCA_036276435.1 Gemmatimonadales bacterium | reverse complement strand
GGGCAGCGCCTCCTGCGGCAGCCGCTCCCAGCGGTTGCCGTCGCGCGTGGCGAGCACCACCATGCGTCCTTCCACCGCATCGCTGATCACGATGCCCTGCGTGGGCGACCAGAAGTCCATGCAGTCGAGGAACGCCTTCGGGTCGGGATTGGTGAACTGCAGCTGCCATGTCGCGCCCGCGTCGGTCGTGCGGTAGATGCGCGATTGCGCCCCGTTGCCGATGCTCAGCAGCCACGCGGTGCGCTCGTCCACGGCGTGCACGTCGCGGAACTGGAGCGAGTCGGCGCCGGGCACGCGTCCGGCCTGCCAGGTGGCGCCGCCATCCACCGTGCGGAGCCAGGTGCCCTGCGTGCCGCTCACCCACACCACGCGCTCGTTCACCGGGCTGACGGCGATGAGCAGCGCCGTGGTGCCGCTCACCTGCTCGGTGCGGACGATGCGGGCGGGCGATGGCGCCGGTGCCGCGCCGGTGCAGGCGGCGAGTCCGAGCACGGCAAATACGAGCCGGTGGGGCATCGTAGGTCCTTCGAGGAGAGGTTGGGAGATCAGTGCTGGTCCGCTCCGCCCGCGCCGGCGTGCGCCCACTCGGTCTCGATGATGCGACGGGCAGGCGCGACGGCGCCCTGGCGGTCGACGAGGTTGCCCGCGCCGATCCATGCGTTGGTACCGCCCGCCACGTTCACGATCTCCGTGAAGCCCACCTGCCGGAGGAACTGCGCGGCGCGCGTCGATCGCATGCCACCCTGACAGATCACGTAGACGGGCCGGTCACGCGGCAGTTCGTCGAGCCGGCTGGCGAGGTCGGATTGCGGAAGATTCACGGCACCGGGCACGTGTCCCGTGGCGTACTCCTCGGGCTCGCGCACGTCGATCAGGAGCGACTGCCCCGGTCGATGCACGAGCGCTTCGACCGTCGCCTCGGGAATGGGCGCCAGCTCGGTGAGCATCGCCCAGGGCGCGTCGGCGGCGCCGCGGTTGGTGGCCTCGATGGCCGTCATGTTGAGCGGTCGGGCCGGTATCGACTCGGTCATCGCCGCGACGAAGGGCTCGCGGTCCATGCGCGCCAGCTTGTTGAACAGGCGCTCGAAGCCGATCGTGGTGCTCGGGCGGCCGCACATCCCCTTGCCGCAGGGCCCCTCGAAGTGCCCGGGGAACACCGCCACCCAGTCCGGCAGTCGCAGCAGTCGCGTCACGCTGTCGTACTGCTGCCGGGCGTCGCCGCCCCCGAAGTCCGGTCGGCCCACGTCCCCCACGAGCAGCGAGTCGCCGGTGAGCACCATCGACGGCTCGGGGCTCCGCTCTGGATTGATCACCAGCAGCGAAACCAGCTCGGCGCGATGTCCGGGCGTGTGCACCACGTGGAGGCGCAGCTGGCCGAGCGGCAGGTCTTCGCCGTCACGAAGTCCCCGGAACGGATAGGTCACCTTCGCGGATTCGTGCAGGCACAACTCCGCGCCGAAGCGCGCCGCGAGCTCCCGGGCGCCCGAGATGTGGTCGGCGTGCACGTGCGTGTCGATCACGTACCTGAGCACGAAGCCGCGCTGCTGCAGCAGCTCCACGTACTGCCCGATGCCGATGGCGGGATCCACGATCGCGGCCTCGTGCGACCGCCGGGACGCGATGAGATACGAGGCGCAGCCCACCTTCTCGTCGAGGAACTGCTTGAAGTACATGTGACCTCGCTGGCGTGCGGGGAGGCTCAGGACCGCCCGGCTGGGAGCTGCGCCTCGTGATGGCGCGCGTGCAGTTCGTTGAACCGCACGTAGTCCACGAGCGGAATGCGACCGAACACGGGATGCTCGAACTCGTCGTGCCCCGCCTGGCGCTGCCGGGCGACGCACTCTTCGTACGCCACCAGCGCGCGCTCGAGCGCGGCGGCCACCCCGGCCTGCGGCACGCCGTCGGCCGAGGGGACGAATGCCTTCGGCGCCTTGCCGCCACGGATGAAGCGGCCGCTGCGCAGCACGGGTCGCAGCACGAACCGGCGCGCGAGGGGCCGAAGCAGCCTGGGCAGGGATGGCGACGTGACCCGGCCCTCGATGATCAAGATCGCCTGGTCCATGGTGCGCGCGACGTGCTCCGCCACCTGGGCCGGGCTCCACTTCCCCGCTGCCGGCGCACGCGTCCAGGCATCCGGCGGCACGCCGAGCGCCACCGACACGAAGTGCTGCACGGCGGCGCGATTGTCATCGAGGGACCGCGACATGGAGGACATGCCCGCGAATGCTGTTGCCGGCGCGCACCGCTGTCAACTCGTCGGCCGTGCGTGCGGCGCCAGTACGCGTACGGCGAGCACCGGCAGCACGATCAGGCTGAGCACGGTGCTGGTGAGCAGGCCGCCCAGGATCACGATCGCCATCGGGCCCTCGATCTCGCGGCCGGGATCGCCGCTGCCGATGGCGAGCGGAAGCAGGGCGATCGCCGTCACGAGTGCCGTCATGAGGATGGGGCCGAGCCGCTCCGAGGCGCCGCGCACCGCCGTCGCCTGGTTCCACTCGGCACCTTCGGCACGCACCAGGTGATCGTAGTGCGCGACGAGCATCACCGCGTTGCGCGTGGCGATGCCGAAGAGCGTCACGAACCCCACCAACGAGCCGAGCGAGACCACCGCCCCGCTGGCGAAGACGGCGAGCGTGCCGCCCACGAGCGCGAACGGCAGGTTGGCCAGGACGAGGGCCATGCGGCGCCACTCGCCGAACGCGAGCCAGAACAGCGCGAGGATGGCGCCGGCCGCCAGCAGGCTGTCGACGAGCAGTTCGCGCTGCGCCGCCCGCTGCGCCGCGGCGGTGCCGCCGAACTCCGCGTAGACCCCCGTCGGGAGCTGGCCGGGCCGCGCCACCGCCTCGCGGGCCTCGTCGGTGAAGCCCGTCACGTCGCGCCCCTGCACGTTGGCGGTGACCACCTGCACGCGCCGGGCTCCCTCGTGTGCGATGGCGAAACGGCCGGTGGTGCGCGACACGCTCGCCACCTGCCCCAGGGTGACGAGCCGTCCCGAGGCGGAAGTGAGCGGCAGGCTCGCGAGGTCCTCCGGACGCGTCCGGTACGCCGAGTCGAGCACCACCACGACATCGGTGGCACGGTTGCCCTCGTAGACCTGCGCCACCGTGGTGCCGCGCGTGGCGGTCTCCACCGCCGCGAGGATCTCGTCGGGGCGCATGCCCCGCACCGCGGCGAGTTCCGGCCGCACCCGCACCGTCGCCTCGGGCACGACGGCCGGCGGGTCGGACTGCACGTCGAGCGCCCCGGGTACGCCGCTCACGGCGAGCAGCGTCCGCCGAGCCGCGAGGTCGAGGCTGTCGAGGTCGTCGCCGAAGAGCTTGATCACCACCTCGGCGGTGGAGCCCGTCAGGGTTTCCTCGATGCGCTCGGCCAGGAAGCCACGGATGGCGAAGCTCACCCCCGGGAACTGCGAGAGGATGGCGCGGAGGTCCTCCTCGAGATGCTCGTCCTCGTCGTCCTCGAGGGGCACGAAGTCCACCTCGAGCTCGGCGTAATGCGGCCCCCAGGTGTCCTCGGACAGCTCGGCCCGCCCGATGCGAGGTGCCACCACGCGCACGCGGGGATCGGTCTTGAGCGCCGCCGTCACCTGCTGCGTGAGCCGGAGCGTCTCGGCGAGCGAGGTGCCCGGGACGGCCGACATGTGGATCTGGTAGTGACCCTCGCGGAACTCCGGCAGGAAGGTGGCGCCGAAGAACGGCAGCGTCACCACCGCGGCCGCCACGAGCGCCAGCGTCGCCGTCACGACCGCGCCGGTGTGCATCGTGAGCGCGTGGAGGAGGCGCTCGTAGCGCGCCCGCATCCAGCGCAGCGGCGCGGGCTCGTCCGCGGACAGCGAGCGGCGGGCGATCAGCCACAGCGTCAGCGCGGGCGTCACCGTGAGCGCGACGGCCAGCGAGGCGAGCGTGGCGAGGATGTACGCCAGCGCGAGCGGCCGGAAGAGGGCGCCCTGCACCCCCGTCATGGAGGCCACCGGCAGGAACACGAGCGCCACCACGAACGTGGCGTACACCACGCTGGTCCGGACCTCCAGGGACGCGTCCACCACGACGTCGGCGTTGCTGCGTGGCTCGCCCAGGCGGCGGTTCTCGCGCAGCCGCCGGGCGATGTTCTCCACGTCGATGATGGCGTCGTCCACGACTTCCCCGAGCGCGATGG
>DASUOW010000121.1:0-2113 GCA_036276435.1 Gemmatimonadales bacterium | reverse complement strand
TGAGGCCAGGGCGCGACGAGGCGCGGGGCGGCGCGCCCACCATCGTGCTCGCGTACCGGTACTGGCAACGCCGCTTCGGCGCCGATCCCGGCATCGTCGGCAAGGCCGTCACGCTCAACGGCCAGTCCTTCACGGTGGTCGGCATCGCCCCGGAGTCGTTCACCGGGATCTCGTGGGCGATGGCCGTCAGCGGCTGGGTGCCGACCGGAGCGATGGGCGCGCTCATGCCGAATGGGGACGACGCGCGAGATGCGCGCGGGGCGCCGATGTTCAGGCTGATGGGCCGACTCGCCGACGGACGCAGCCTCAGCGACGCGCGTGCCGAAGTCGACGTTGCGGTCAGCCGGCTCGTCGCCGCGTTTCCGAAGGAGCACAAGGGCACGCGGCCGCTCGTCATCCCCGAGAATCGCGCGCGTCCCGATCCGAGCGTCGCCGAGTTCCTGCCGGTGATTGCCGCGGTGTTCGTCGCGATGGTGACGCTCATCCTCGTCATCGCCTGCGCGAACGTCGCCAACCTGATGATCGCGCGCGGGCTCGCGCGTCAGCGGGACCTCGTAATCCGCTCCGCGCTCGGCGCCAGCCGCTGGCGATTGATACGGCTGCAGGCGCTCGAGGGGCTCGTGCTGGCCGCGGTGGCGGCCGTCGTCGCGCTGGCCCTCGCCAACGGGGCGGGCCGGGCGCTGTCCACCTTCGCGCCGACCGGCGACATGCCGGTCAATGTCGACTCCGGCGCGCCAGACTGGCGCTACTACGCGTTCACGTTCGTGATCGCGGTCGCGGCAGGCCTGCTCACCGCGTGGTGGCCGGCGCTGCAGGCGTCGCGCTTCAACCTCGTCGAGTCGCTCAAGGAAGGCAGCGCCGCGGCCGGCACGCGCCGGCACTTCCTCCGCAACTCGCTCGTCGTGGGCCAGGTCGCCATGTCGCTCGTGGTGCTGGCAGGCGGCGGGCTGTTCGTCCACAGCCTGCGCCAGATGCAGAACCTCGGGTTCGGCATCCAGCCCAAGGGCCTGCTGCTCGTGTCGATGGACCTCGGCATGCAGCAGTACACCGACGAGCGGGGGCGCCAGTTCGTGGAGCGTCTGATCGAGCGCGCCTCGGCGATGCCGGGGGTCACCGGCGCGACGGCGGCCGTGCACGTTCCGCTCGACTACGGCATCCAGATGACCGAGGTACGCATCGAAGGTCCCATCCCGGGCACCCGGGACGACGCCCTCACCATTGCCTACAACGTCGTCGCCCCGAAGTTCCTCGAAACGGCGGGCGGGCGCCTGCTCGCCGGGCGCACCCTCACCGCCGCCGACAGTGCGGGGGGGCGCAAGGTGGCGCTCGTGAACGAGACCCTGGCGAAGAAGCTGTGGCCAGGGCAGCAGGCACTCGGCCGCCAGTTCCGAATCGGTGCCGACAAGGGCTTCACCGAGGTCGTGGGGCTCGTCGCCGACGGCAAGTACCTGATGCTCGGCGAGGAGCCGAGGCCGTACTTCTACGTCCCCCTGGCGCAGCGCTACCAGTCACCCGTCACGCTCATGGTGCGCAGCGCCGGCGATCCCGAGTCGCTCGTGGCGCCGCTCCGCCGCACGCTGCGCGACCTGGATCCCGACTTGCCGCTCTTCAACGTGCGGTCGATGGAGGACCACGTGAAGAACAGCGTGTTCGGCCTGATGCCGCTCCGGATGGGCGCGGCCATGGCGGCCGGGCAGGGTTTCATCGGGCTGCTGCTCGCGGTGATGGGGCTCTACGCCGTCGTGTCGTACACGGTGAGCCGCCGCACGCGCGAGATCGGCGTCCGCGTGGCGCTCGGCGCCAACCGGTCCGACGTGATCCGGCTGGTGGTGAAAGACGGCCTGCGCCTCACGGTCGTGGGGATCGTGCTCGGGCTTCTGGCCTCGCTCGGCCTCGGGCTTGTGCTCTCGGGCGCGCTCTACGGCGTCGACGCGATGGACACGGGCGTGTACGTCGGCGTCACGGCGCTGCTGCTCGGCGTGTCGGCGCTCGCGTGCTACCTGCCCGCGCGGCGGGCGACGCGGGTGGATCCGCTGGTGGCCCTGCGCGCGGAGTAGACAGCGGGTCCTGCCGGTGCACGGCGAACTGTAAGCAGTACGCCGTGTACCGTGTA
>DASUOW010000120.1:0-9232 GCA_036276435.1 Gemmatimonadales bacterium | reverse complement strand
GCATGAAGTCGTCGGCGCCGGCCCGCAGCGCCCGCGTGCGGTCGCTGGAGCGCAGCACGTACGGCGTCACCATCACGATGGGCGTGCGCACGTCGGAACGGCGCATCTCGCGCACCAGCTCGAGCGCGTCGCGGATCACGTCGCGCTGCACGTTGAGCAGCACGCCGCCCACGCCCGCCCGCACGAGGTCGGAGAAGGCGGACGACACGCCGCTGCGCACCGTCACCTCGAACTGCCGGCCGAGGGTGCGGAGCAGCTCGTCGGGGAACGGCGCGCCCATGTTCACCACCAGCAGGCGGCGGCGGATCTCCTCGAGGGTCTGCTGCTCCGGCTCGTTGGGCGTACCGTCCTGCACGAAGCCCGCGCCGGGCTGGATGATGAACTGCACCGGCGCCACGGACGTCGCCTCGAAGCGCAGCTTGCGGATCTCCAGCACCCCGCGGCGCCGGCCCTGGGCCAGGCTGCTGAGGTGAAAGAACCCGCCGGCGCGCTGCATCAGTGGCTCGAGCCGGCGGTCGTAGAGCCCGCTCAGGTCGCCGGGGTACGTGATGAGGGTGGTGGCGCCAAGCTGCTCGAGGAAGTTGGTCAGGGCGAAGATGGCGGTGCTGCCGGCACCGCCGCCCTCGAGGAAGGGCATCACCGAGTCGATGGCCAGCCGCGCCGGCGGCCGGTCGCCCATGAGCCGGCGCAGCTCGGCGAACGCCTCGTCGGGCGTTGCGGCCCGCCCGAAGCGCCGCACGAAGTCGAGCTGGAACCGCAGGATCACCAGCCGCCCGTCGGCGAGCGCCTGCTCGGCGTCGATGCCAAGGAAGGCGGCGCTGGAGAGCACGTCCGCGGGATCGTCGTGCGTCAGCAGCACGCCCACCTCGCCCTGCTGGACCGCCACGTCCAGGAACTCGAGGCAGGAGACGCTCTTGCCGGTGCCGGGTCCCCCGCTCAAGAGGTAGGGACGGGCAGGCAGGAGGCCGCCCAGCTGCCGGTCGAGCGGTGCGTTGCCGAACTTCACAAGTTGTGGCGCGGTCACGGGTTGATCCCCTGTATGCGGGCGATGCCGGAGTTCTAGGCAATCGACATGCCTGCAATAATCGGCACTGCGGGGGATCGACCTTACCGGGGCTCCGGCCAGAGGGCGGGGTCGTCGAGGCCGAGGCGCCAGAGCGCCACGGTGCCGACCCGGTGCCCCTTCGTGACCTCCAGCAGGCGGGAGAGGGCCGCGGCGTCGCTGTACCAGGCCTCGGCGCCGTCCGGCAGGGCCACCACGGCGGCGCCGGTGGTGCTATCGCGGCGGACGGGCGCCCCGGCCTCGGTCGCGAGCCGGAGCAGGTCGGCATGGCCGATCACCGCGCCCGGCGCCGCATTTCGCCAGTAATAGCCGTAGGATGGGAGAGCCGCGACGACGCGCCCGGCGCCCTCCGCAGCGACCCACTCGCCCAGCCGGGCCGACACCCACTCGGGGCTCGCCACGGGGCCGGGGGCCGAGCCCGACCAGTGCTCGTCGTAGAGCATCACCACCACGCGATCCACGGCGTCCAGCAGCCGCGCCGACCGGTACGCGGGCGCCTCGCCGGCCGGCACGGCGAGCGCGACGATGCCGCCGCGCGCGCGCACCCGCTGCGCGATGCTCTCCGTGACTGTGGCGAGCACGAGCGAGTCCTCCGCGGCGTGGTCCTCGAAGTCGAGCACCACCCCGCGATATCCACCCTTCGCCACGAGTCGCGCCACCTCGCGGCCCAGCGACGCGCGTCGTGCCGAATCGCCGGCGAACTGCCGGAGGGTGGCCGGATGGAAGCGCTCGCCCATCCACGACGTCACGAGCGCGAGCCGGCGCGGCGCGAACGTCTTCTGGCGCTGGGTGCTGTCGGGAAAGAGCTGACGGGGCGTGCCGTCGAGGGTGTCGAGCGCGATCCAGCCGGTGATCGCCGCGTCGAGACGGGGCGCGGCGCGCTGTAGCGCGGCGGCGCTGCGCTCATCCCATGGACCGGTGAACGCCCAGAGCCCCGTCGGGATGACCGGCGCGGGCGCCGCGGCGGGTGCGCAGGCCGCGAGCAGCAGCGCCGCGGCGGCGAGGCGGAACCTCAGGAGCGAAGCACCCGCTCCACCGCGGCGAGGTCGGGCTCGATCTCCACGGGCCGGTTCGCGCGCGGCGGCGGAGGATCCTGCTCGCGGTGGTACTCGAGCAGGATGCCCGGGTCCTTCAGCACGTGCCCCGTAAGGATCGCGACGACACGTGCCTCGGGCGGGATCTCGCCGGCCGCCACGAGCCGCCGCACGCCGGCCACGCTCGCCGCGCTCGCCGGCTCGCAGCCCACGCCGGAGGCGTCGATGACGGCCTTCGCCTCGAGGATCTCCGCATCCGGCACCGCGAGCACCACGCCGCGCGTGTCGATCATCGTGCGCACCGCGCGGTCCCACGACGCGGGCTCGCCGATCTTGATGGCGGTCGCCACCGTCTCCGGCTTCACCGTGTGCCGGTGCGCGAACCCTTCCGCGAACCCCATCGCGAACGGCGCGGCGCCCGCGGCCTGCACCGCCGCGATGCGCGGGATGCGGTCGATGAGCCCGAGCGCATGCGCCTCCACCAGCGCCTTCCCGAACGCCGCCGTGTTGCCGAGGTTGCCGGCCGGCACCACGATCCAGTCGGGCGCCTCCCAGCCGAGCTGCTGCAGCAGCTCGAACATGATGGTCTTCTGCCCCTCGAGCCGGAACGGGTTGATCGAGTTGACGAGGTACACGCCCAGCTCGCGGCTCGCCGCCTCCACCAGCCGCAGGCAGTCGTCGAAGTTGCCGCGCACCAGCAGGGTGGTGGCGCCGTAGGCGAGCGACTGGGCCAGCTTGCCGAGCGCGATGCCGTCGCGCGGCACGAAGACCAGCGCCTTGAGCCCCGCCTGCGCCGCGTACGCGGCGAGCGACGCGGACGTGTTCCCCGTGGACGCACACGCGACGGCCCTCGCGTTGACGCGCACCGCCTGCGTGACCCCCACCGTCATGCCGCGGTCCTTGAACGAGCCGGTGGGGTTGTGCCCCTCGTGCTTGAGTCGCAGCTCGGCCACGCCCGCGAAGGCGCTCACGGCACGGCGCTCGAGCAGCGGCGTGTTTCCCTCCGGATGCGACACCGGTGCGGTGGCGGTGGGCAGCACGAGCTCCTTGAACCGCCACACGCCCGACGCCAGCGGTCCCGGCCGCGCGCAGCACGGCTCGGCGAACAGCCGGCGCAACTCAGCGGCGCCCTTGCCCGGCGGCGCGTGCCGCACCGCCAGCAGGCCGCCGCACGCGGGGCAGCGCGTGGCCGCCATCAGCTCGTCGTGCGTGGCGCCGCACGCGTCGCATTCCTGCCAGGTGCGCGGGCCCATGCCGCTCACGCGAACGCTCCCGGTTCCTGCACCAGCCGCGCGCCGCGCCCGTCCACCTGCGCCACCCGCACCGTGCACCGCACGCCCGCGCGCTCGTACGCCAGCCGCATCGCCTCGGCCACGCGCACGGCGTCGGACTCGCCGTCCGCGAGCGCGAAGGCCGTCGGGCCGCTGCCCGAGATCGACGCGCCGAGCGCGCCCGCCTCGAGCGCCGCCGCCTTCGCCTCGGTGAAGCCGGGCAGCAGGTGCCGGCGTGCGGGCTCCGCGATGCGGTCGTCGACGGCTCGTCCGAGCAGGCGGAGGTCGCCCACGAAGAGCGCCGCCACCATCGCCGCCACCTGCGCCGACTGGTGGATCGCCACGTCGCGCGTGACGGTGGGGGGCAGCACGCGCCGCGCGTCGGCGGTGCGCAGCTCCTGCGCCGGGTGGGCGAGCACCACCCGCAACGCGGCCGGCACCGGCAGCGACACGACGTCGATGGGATCGAGGCAGCGGACGAGCACGACGTTGCCGAACAGGGACGGCGCGAGGTTGTCGAGGTGGCGACCCGCCACCGCGGCCTCGGCGTCGAGGCAGGCGGCGAGCACGTCGAGGGGTCCGAGCGGACTGCCGAGCGCCGCGTTGGCGACGAACCCGCCCGCCACCGCCGACGCGGCACTGCCGCCCTGCCCGCCGGAGATCGGCAGCCCCTTGGTCACCCAGAGCGCGAGTCCGTGCGCCGACGCCGCGCGCTCGAGCACCGACTGCGCGGCGAGCGCCGCGGCGTGACGCGCCGGGTCGGAGGGGAGCGACGGATGGCCGGGATCGCGCACCTCGATGCCCCGCACGCCGAGCAGTTCGGCGGTCACCCAGTCGCCGGCGCCTGCCACCGCCATGCCGAGGACGTCGAGCCCCGGGCCCAGGTTGCCCACCGAGCCGGGCGCGAACGCCGTCAAGCGCGGCATCAGGCGGGCGCGAGCTTCATCACGTCGTTCATCACGCCGGCGGCCGTCACGTCGAGGCCCGCACCCGGCCCGGTGATCACGAGCGGATGCGTCGCGTAGCGGTCGCTGGTGAACACCACCTGGTTGTCGGTGCCCCGCAGCCCGCCGAGCGCGCTCGATGCCGGCACGGATGCGAGCCCGACGCGGATGGCCCTCCGCGTGACGCTCGCCACGTAGCGCAGCACCTCGCCCTGCGCCTTCGCCGCCTCGACCCGGCCGCACCACTCGGCGTCGTACTCCTCGAGCGACGCGAGGAACTGGGCGAGCGGCAGGCTCCGCGCGCGCGCCGGCACGAGCGACTCCACCGTCACGTCGTCCATCCCGCCCGTGAACCCGGCGAAGTGGCCCAGGATGAGCGCCTTCCTCGCCACGTCCATTCCCGAGAGGTCCTCGCGCGGGTCGGGTTCCGCGTAGCCCCGGCGCATCGCCTCGCGCACGGTGGCCGAGAACGGCTTGCCGTCGCCCAGTTCGCTCAGCAGGAAGCCGAGCGTGCCGGAGAGGCAGCCGTCGATGCGGTGGATGCGGTCGCCCGACTCGAGCAGCTTCGCCGCGGTGTCGATGATCGGGAGCCCGGCACCGACCGTGGCCTCGAACAGCAGGCGCTGGCCGCGCGAGCGCGCCAGCGCATGCAGCGACTGTGCGTCGCTGCCGCGCTCGGTGAGTGGGCGCTTGTTCGCCAGCACCACATCCATGCCGGAGGCGAGCACGTGCCGCAGGATCGCCGCCGTGTCGTCGGCGGTGACGTCCACCACCACCGGGCGGGGCAGGGCGTGCGTCGAGATGAACGCCAGCGCCGCATCCGACGAGGTGGACGCGGTGCCGTTCGGCTGCTCGCCGAGGCGGCGGCCCTTCGCCTTCTCGTCGGCGAGGCGCTTCACCTCGCGCGGGCTCAGGCCCGCCGGGTCGAACACGAAGCCCGAGCGGTCGATCACCGCCGCCACCTCGAGCTGGATGCCGGGCCGGCTCGCGCGCGGGATCAGGCGCGCCAGTGTGCGGCCCACCTGCCCGAACCCGAGCAGCACCACCGCCACGCGTTCCGGCGGGTTCACCGCGCCGCCGCCGATCTTGGCGAGCTGGAACGCCTCGTGCACCGCGCGCTGCGCCTCCGCCGCGTCCGACTCCTCGATGACGAACGAGATGTTGAGCTCCGAGGAGCCCTGCGCGATGGCGACGATGTTGATCCCTGCGTGCGCGAGCGCGCCGAAGACGCGCGCCGCCACGCCGCGCGCCCCCGCCATGCCGAGGCCCACCACCGCCACCGTCGCCATGCCGCGGCGCACCTCGACGCGATCGATGTCCTGCCGCGCGATCTCGTCCCTGAACTCCCGGTCGAGCGACACGCGCGCCGCCTCGGCGTCGCTCACCGGCACGCCGAAGGTGATCGAGTGCTCCGACGAGGACTGCGTGATGAACGTCACCGACAGGCCGGCCTGGTGCATCGCCTCGAAGGTGCGCGCGGCGATGCCCGGCACGCCGATCATGCCGTTGCCCGTCACCGTGACCAGGGCCTGGCCGGTGATGCCCGACACCGCCCGCACCGGCGAGCGCGTGCGCGGCCGCCGCTCCGACACCTCGGTGCCGCCCGCCTCCGGGTCGGCGAACGGCCGCACGTACACCGGGATGCTGCGGCGCTTGAGCGGGATCAGCGCACGCGGGTGCAGCACCTTGGCACCGTAGTACGCCAGCTCGGCCGCCTCGCGGGCGTGCAGCTGCGGGATGACGCGCGCGTCGGCCACCACGCGCGGGTCGGAGGTAAGGAAGCCGGGGACGTCCTTCCAGAGGTTCACCGCCGCGGCGCCGAGGGCGCGGGCGAGGAGCGTGGCGGTGAGGTCCGAGCCGCCGCGGCCGAGGGTGACGAGCTCCCCCTGCTTCGAGGCGCCGATGAACCCCGGCACCACCGGGACGATGCCCTTGGCCAGCAGTGGGGCGATCACGGCGCGGGCCCGCCGGTCGGTGGCGGCGAAGTCGGGCGCCGCGTTGCCGAACATGCCGTCGGTGGCGATCACCTTGAGCGCGTCGACCAGGCGCACCTTCCGGCCGGCATCGGCGAGGGCGCCCGCCATCAGCAGCGCGCTCAGCCGCTCACCGCGCGCGGCGACGTGGTCGCTGGTGCGCGCGGTGAGCTCCCGAACCACGCGGAGCCCGCCGAGGAGGGCCCGCAGCTCGTCGAGCGATTCGTCGAGGGCCGCGAGCAGCGCCCGACGGGTCTCGGCGGCCTTCGTGGCATGGCGGATGGCGTCGGCGTGCTGGCGCCGCAGCGCATCGAGCGCCGTCTCGTCCGCCGGCTCGCCGCGCACGGCCCGGCGGGCCAGCTCGAGGAGGCGGTCGGTGACGCCGGCCATCGCCGACACCACCACGACCGTCTCGCCGGCCGGGAAGCGGGACACGATCTCGACGGCGTGCCGCACCGCGCCCGCATCCGCGAGCGAGGCACCGCCGAACTTGTGAACCTGTGGGGCACCACGCATGCGAGCCATGACCGGCGACGTTACCCAAGCACCTCGGGAAAGTCCATCGATCCGGGTGGCGGCCATCGGGCACGGCGTGTAGTCTCCACCGTCCGCACGAGAAACCTCCGGAGAACGCGACATGCGCATAGCCGTACCGAAGGAGACCGCTCCCCTGGAGCGGCGGGTGGGGCTCGTCCCCGATGGCGTGGCCAGGCTGGTGAAGGCCGGGCACGCCATCGTGGTGGAACAAGGAGCCGGCATGTCCGCCGGGATTCCTGATGCCGCCTTCACACAGGCGGGCGCCACCTTCGCTCCCGACTTCGCCAGCACCGTCACGGGCGCCGATCTCGTGACGAAGGTGCAGCGACCCTCGTCGGCCGAGGTGGCCCTGCTGCCGGAGGGCTCCGTCCTGGTGAGCTACCTGCAGCCTTCCGCCCAGCCCGAGCTGCTCGCCGCGCTCGCGGGACGCCGGGTCACGGCGCTGGCGATGGAACTCGTGCCGCGCACCACCAAGGCACAGTCCATCGACGCCCTCTCGTCCCAGGCCACGGTGGCGGGCTACAAGGCGGTGCTCCTCGGGGCAGCCGCGCTGCCCAAGCTGCTTCCCATGATGACCACCGCCGCGGGTACGCTGGCTCCGGCCAAGGTCTTCGTGCTGGGCGCGGGGGTCGCGGGACTCCAGGCCATCGCCACGGCGCGCCGGCTCGGCGCCGTCGTCTCCGCCTTCGACGTGCGCCCGGCGGTGCGCGAGCAGGTGCAGAGCCTCGGCGCCAGCTTCGTGGAGGCCGAGGCGGTGAGCGCCGCAGCGGAAGGCGCGGGGGGTTATGCCAGGGAACTGGCCGACGAGCAGCAGCAGAAGGTGCTCGAGGCGATCGGCAAGGTGTTGCCCTCGATCGACCTGGTGATCAGCACGGCGCAGATCCCCGGCCGGCCGGCGCCTCGCCTCATCACCAAGGAGATGGTGGCCACCATGCCCGCCGGGTCGGTGATCGTGGACCTCGCCGCCGAGACGGGCGGGAACTGCGAGCTGACCCGCGCCGGCGAGGACGTCGTCGCGCATGGCGTCACCATCATCGGCGCGGTCAACCTCGCCTCCACGGTGCCGCTCCACGCCAGCCAGATGTACGGCCGCAACGTGCTCACGCTGCTGCAGCACCTCCTGCCCAAGGAGGGACCGCTCACCCTTGACATGGCCGACGAGATCGTCGGGCCCATGGCAGTCACGCACGGTGGCGACGTGCGCCACGGGAGGTAGTCCGCCATGGAATCCATCATCGCCGGTGTCGTCGTCTTCACCCTCGCGACCTTCCTCGGGGTGGAACTCATCAACCGCGTGCCGCCCACCCTGCACACGCCGCTCATGTCCGGCTCCAACGCCATCAGCGGCATCACCATCGTGGGCGCCCTCATCATCGCGGGCTCCAGTCACGACCGTCTGACGAACATCCTCGGCTTCGTGGCGATCGTGTTCGCGATGATCAACGTCGTCGGCGGCTACCTCGTCACCGATCGCATGCTCAAGATGTTCGGCGGCAAGAAAGAGGTGAAGTGATGCCCGTCTGGATCCTCACGCTCTCGTACCTGGTCGCGGCGGCGCTCTTCGTCGTCGGCCTCAAGCGGCTCTCGCGGGCCGATACCGCCGTGCAGGGCAACCGGCTCTCGTCGGTCGGCATGCTCATCGCCATCGTCGCCACGCTGCTCGACCGGCAGATCGTCTCCTTCGCCGTCATCGCGGCGGGCATGGTGGTCGGCTCGGCGATCGGCCTCTGGATGGCGCGCACCGTCAAGATGACGGCGATGCCGCAGATGGTCGCGCTGCTCAACGGCTTCGGTGGTGGCGCCTCGCTCCTGGTGGGCGTGGCCGAGTACCTGCGCACCCAGGGCGCGGGCCACGACCTGACCACCGACTCGGCGATCACCATCCAGCTGAGCGTGCTCATCGGCGCCATCACGCTCACCGGCAGCTTCGTCGCGTTCGCCAAGCTGCAGGAGCTGATGACCGGCCAGCCGATCACCTACCGCGGCCAGCAGATCGTGAACTCGATCCTGGGCCTCGCGGCGATCGGCCTGCTGGGCTGGCTCGTCGCGGGCCAGGCGCCCGCGTGGGCGCTGTGGGCCATGGTGGGCCTGTCGCTGCTCCTGGGCGTGCTGCTGGTGATCCCGATCGGCGGCGCCGACATGCCGGTCGTGATCTCGCTGCTCAACTCCTATTCGGGCATCGCCGCCGCGATGACGGGCTTCGTCATCAAGAACGACGTGCTCATCATCGCCGGCGCCCTGGTGGGCTCGAGCGGCATCATCCTCACCCAGATCATGTGCCGCGCCATGAACCGGTCGCTGGGCAACGTGCTCTTCGGTGCCTTCGGCTCGGTGCAGGTGGGCTCCGGGACGGCGGTCCAGGGCGAGCTCAAGGAGATCTCGCTCGAGGATGCCGCCATGCAGCTGGCCT
>DASUOW010000119.1:0-7724 GCA_036276435.1 Gemmatimonadales bacterium | reverse complement strand
TCCCGTGCTGCTCGCGCGCCGGGCCGTGCTCGCGCCGGCGCGCTTGGTCGTCCGTCGGCCGCGACTGGTCGCACCGCCGCGCCGCGCTGCTGCCGTACGTCCCGCGGCTTTGCGGAGCGCCGTGCCGGTGCCCGCGCGCTTGGTGGCGGTCGAGGCGCGGCGCGCGGTGCCGGTCGTCGCGCGCTTCCTGGTGGTCGCGCCGCGCCGGGCCGTGCTCGCGCCGGCGCGCTTGGTCGTCGTGCGTCCGCGGCTGTTCTCGCCGCCGCGCCGTGCCGCCGCCGTGCGGCCTGCGGCCCCGCGGCGAGCCGTGCTGGCGCTCGCCCGCTTCGTGCCGCGCGCGGCGCTCGCCCGCTTGGTGCTCCGCGCCGTCGTACCGCGCGCCGTCGTTCCGCGCCCGCCCCGGCTCGCTGCGCCGCCACGCTTCGCCGCCGCCGTGCGACCGGCCGCCCCGCGCACCCGTCCCGTGCCACCCCGTCGATTGCCACCCTGGCTCGTGCGCCCGCCTCGTCCGGCGGTCCTGCCTCTGCCATTGCTCATCGTGCGTCCTCCACTCGGGTTCTCTGCCTGGCGGCTCGGCGCGATAGCGGCACCCTGCGCGACGCGACCTTGCTCGACACAAAAAACAACGCGGACGTGGCGACGCTCCGTAAGGAGCCACACCACGTCCGCGACCTGCGAGACCTTGCTCGCCCGTCCAGACGCCGATCTCGCGCTCGACTTCCCGCGCGGCGGCTATGAATCCATCGTCCTGCCATCAACACGTTAGGAACGTGGCGCCCAATGCGCAACCCTTGGCATTTTCGCGAACCGCGCGATAGCACCTCCCGCATGAACCTCGCGGGCGGCAGTCGGGTACCTCCGAACATGTAGTGGTGGGTGAGGCATCCTCCGGATCATCCGGTTGCGGCCGGAGACCTTGGCGGACGGCAGCAGGCGCACCGTCAGTCGAAGGCGTGAGGCGAGCGAGAGCTCGTCGCCACGCCTTTCGTGCTTTCGGAGCCCCCGCCCTCGGTGACGGAGCGATGCGTGACCGCACATCCGATGCAGTGGAAGGACGAGGTTCGGGCAACCGCCGGCCCGGGCCTGCTGGCTGACTGGCGGTACTTGCAGAGGAGACTCACCATGTTGCGCTGGGCCTGGGCATTCCTGATCGTGGCGCTGATCGCCGCCGTGTTCGGTTTCGGTGGTATCGCATCCGGCGCGGCGAGCATCGCCAAGATCCTGTTCTACCTGTTCCTCGCCGTGTTCGTCATCACCTTGCTCCTGGGCCTGATGACGGGGCGCCGGACAGGGGTCTAGTTCACGCGCGCAAGCGCTGGAGGTTGGGGATCATGAGCAGCAAGAGCATCGCAGTACTGGGAACCGCGTGCCTGCTCGCCGCCGTCGGATGCGGCGGGGGTGCGCAGACGGACAAGCCGGTGGCGACCACGACCACGCTCGGCACGACGACCTCGCCCTCGGGCGAGGCCGCCGATGCGCGCGGCACGTCGCAGGTCCGGCTCGTCTCGGCGCTGCCCGCCACCCAGCGCATCGACCTCTCGTCGGAGAACGGGGTGGTCTTCTCGGCCGTGCCGTACAAGACGGTCACGCCCTACAAGGAGCTGACCGACAACGCCGCGAAGTTCAGCATCCGCTCGGCCGGCGCCAGCAACGAATCGCTCGCCGACAACAACGAGGCGATGGCGGACGGTCACCGCTACACCCTCGTGGCGCTCCCGGAGGAGAAGGGGAAGGGCGCGCAGCTGAAGGCGTTCCGGGACGAGGTGGTGCCGGAGTCGGGCAAGGCGAAGGTGCGCGTCATCCACGCCGCGCCGAACTTCGGCGAGGTGGACGTGCAGCTGGCCGGGCAGAAGGACGCGATCTTCGAGGACATCGACTTCGGGCACGAAGGCGGCTACAAGGAGATCGACCCGCAGTCGGGCACGCTGCAGATCCGGCGTGACGGCGGCGAGAACGCGAAGGCCGCGAAGGTGGTCGACGCCGGGCGCATGCAGTTCGAGGCCGGCAAGGCCTACACGCTGGTGGTGGCGGGCGCCAACCCCGCACGGCCCGACATCATCAAGTTCGTGGACGAGCCGATGGGTGGCCAGACGACGAACGCGGCCAACGCGACCGACGACGCCACGCGCCGCGGCGACACCGCCGCGTCCGGCACGCGCCAGACCAGCAGCAACACCCTGCCGCCCGCCCGGAACACCGACACGACCACGTCGGTGAAGAGGGGCGCGATGGGAGGCGAGAGCGACGAGGCGGGGACGCCGCGCCGCAAGCCCACGAAGGAGCCGAGCTGAACTGAGGTAGTGGAGATACCTGCCACGTTCCACCGGGACGCCGGGAACGCTGTGTACGAGACTCGTCGCGCTGCAGGACCGGGCGCGATGGGTCCCGTGCACGTCCGGCCCACCAGTGCGGAAATCCCTGAAGAACTTCCCGCCTTGCGCACCCTCGGGGTTCTGCCTATCCTGTAGGCCGAAGGACATATCATGACTCGGCGTCAGGCCGAGTCCCTTGGCGGACGGAGCATCAGGCTCCGATCAGTCGAAGGCGCGACAGCAGCCCGTCTCACGGGGCTGTGTCGCGCCTTTTTTGCATCCCGGACAGCACGCGCCGGCGCCTGGGCGCCGCAGCGCATGCCACATACAGGAAGCGAGGCACGATATGGCGCTCGACAGCCTGCAGGACCTGCTGGTGCACCAGCTCAAGGACATCTACAACGCCGAGCAGCAGATCGTGAAGGCGTTGCCCAAGATGGTGAAGAGCGCGGAGAACCCGACGCTCGCCCAGGCCCTGCAGACGCACCTGCGCGAAACGGAAACGCAGGTCCAGCGTCTCGAGCAGGTCTTCGAGCGGCTCGGCATGCCCGCGCGCGGCAAGAAGTGCAAGGGCATGGAGGGGCTGCTGGAGGAAGGGAAGGAAGTGCTCGACGAGGACGGCGCGCCCGCGGTGAAGGATGCCGGCATCATCGGCGCCGCCCAGAAGGTGGAGCACTACGAGATCAGCGCCTACGGCACCGCGAAGAGCATGGCGGAGCTGCTGGGGCTGTCGCAGGTGGTCGAGCTGCTCGACGCCAACCTGCAGGAGGAAGTCGCCGCGGACGAGCTCCTCACGCACATCGCCGAGGGCCAGGTCAACGAGATGGCGCTGCAGGCCGGCGCCGGCCGCGCTCAGGGCAGCGAGAGCTGAGCCCGGCCGGGCCGGCGACCGTGCAGCACTCATCATTGACGGCAGCAATCGAGGAATCGAACGATGGCATACGATGATCGCGAGCGGCAGGGTGGCCGCTCCCAGCACGAGGGCCAGCGCGGCTACGGCAACTCGGAAGAGTGGCGTGGCGGCCCGGAGGCGAATCGCGAGGGGCAGGGTCGGGAGCGCGAGTATCTCGGCGGGACCGAGCGCGCGCATGGCGGCATGGGCAACTGGGAGCGCACCCGCGGCTGGGGCGAGGGCGGGGAACAGCGCGGTGGCCAGCAGTTCGGTGGTCAGCAGTACGGCCGCGGTCAGCAGGGTGAGCGCGGACAGCAGGGCGAACAGGGCTGGGGCAACAGCCAGCGCGATTTCGGCGAGGAGCGCAACTACGGCGGCGGGCAGTGGAGCCGCGGCTGGGGTGGCGAGGGCCAGCGCACCGGCGCCTCGGGTGCGTGGGGCGGCTTCCAGTCCGGTGGCCAGGGTGGTGAACAGTCGCGCGGCGGCGGCGCGTACGGCGGCGGCGAGTTCGGCCAGAGCGCACGCGGCGGCGAGTTCGGCCAGAGCTGGGGCGCCGGCCAGCAGGGTGGCGGCTTCGGCGGCTGGGGCGGCGCGCCGCACAGCGGCCAGCAGGGCGGTGCGTTCGGCGGACGCTCGTACGGCGGCGAATCGGGCCGCGGCGGATACGGCGGCACGAACGAGGGCATCGGCAGCGGTTCGTGGGGCGGCTGGGGTGCGCAGGGCGGCATGGGCGGCGGCTCGAGCGAGTTCTACACCGGTCAGGGCAGCGGCTCGTTCGGCGGCGGCATGGGCGGCAGCTACGGCCAGGGCGGCATGGGCGGCGGTTCGTTCGGCGGCATGGGCGGCGGCTACGGCCAGGGCAGCGGCTTCGGCTCCGAGGGCCAGCGCGGCTCCTACAGCGGCGGCATGTACGGCAGCACCGGCCAGTCGTCGCAGGGCGGTTGGGGCTCGCAGCAGGGCGGCATGGGCGGCGGGCAGTTCGGTGCGCAGCAGGGCGGCATGAGCACGCAGCAGCGCCAGCAGCGCAACCGCGGCCCCAAGGGCTACACCCGCAGCGACGATCGCATCCGCGAGGACATCAGCGAGCAGCTGATGCGGCACCACTACATCGATGCCAGCGAAGTCGAGATCCAGGTGCAGCAGGGCGAGGTGACCCTCACGGGCACCGTGCACGAGCGCCGCATGAAGCACGAGATCGAGGATCTCGTGGACAACGTCACCGGCGTGAAGGACGTCACGAACAACATCCGCGTCCAGCGGCAGGACCAGCACGCCGCCGGCAACCAGAGCACCTGGATGCAGCAGTCGGGGTCGGGTCTCGGCCAGCAGGGAGGGCAGGGCAGTGGTTCGCACGGACAGCAGGGTTCGGCGGGGTCGGCCACTGCGACGCAGGCCGGCACCGGGGCGTCCCTCCCGGGTCAGGCCACTTCGCAGACGACCGGCCAACAGGGTGGTAGTGAGCAGAAGGACAAGGACGAAGGACGCGGCCGCTCCCGCAGCGGCGGCACGGGTAGCTGAACCTGAAGTCGCAGGTGCATGCACGGCGGTCCATTAGCCGTGCGTGATGGGGCGGAGAGCGTCGGGCCCGGTTCCCACCATCGAGAACTCGTCTCGCAGCCGGGTCAGGCGCCTCCGCGCTATCCGCTCCCCCAGCAGGACCGGGGGAGCGGATCGAATGGGAAAGATCCTCTCGCACAGTTCGGCCGTAGCCTCGTTGCTGTCCGCCCGGAATCGCGTTACTCTCCCCTGACATCGCAACGCGGCCCGCACGCCGGGCCACCTTGCCGTGCGCGGGAGGTCGCCGCGTCAGGCGAAGGCACGAGCAGGCCACGCCACGGCGCGGGGCCGCGCTTGTGCCTTCTTCGTTTCCGGGAGTCGTCGCCGTGCCGCTGAGCCTCTCCGATCGCAATTGCCGCCTCGCGCGGTGGACCGCCGGGCTGCTCGGCGGGATCGGCGCGCTCGTGGTCGTGGGGTGGCTGGCGCGGGTCCCGTTCCTGATCCACGTCATCCCCACGTATCCGCCGGCGCAGATGAACGCCGCGATCGGCCTGCTGGCGCTCGCGCTGTCGCTCTGGGGGTTCGCGCGTCGCCACCGGCGGGCCATGGCCGCCGGGGCGCTCGTGGCCGCGGCGCTCGGCGGCCTCACGCTCGCCGAGTACGCGTTCGGCGTCGACCTCGGCATCGACCAGCTGCTGGTGCGCGCGCCGGAGACGTACACGCTCGACACCGGCGCGCCCGGCCGCATGGTGGCCACCACGGCGATCCTGCTGTTCCTCAGCGGTGCGGTGCTGTTCGCCTGGCCGCTGCTGCGGCCGCGCTCCTTCGCGGAGTCGGTGCTGGGCACGGTGGGCATGATCATCGGCGCCATCGCGGGCATCACGCTCTTCTCCTACGCCTCGGGCCTGCTCAGCAACCTGCGCTTCGGGACCATCACGGGGATGGGCATCCCGATGGTCATCGCCTTCGTGGCGGTGGGTGCCACCTTCGTGGCGTGCAGCTGGGAGACGGAGGGCCTCGATCGCGGCCTGCCGGAGTGGCTGCCGATCGCCGCCGGCCTCGCGGGGCTCTGCACCACGGCGGTGATCTGGCGCGCGCTCACGGCGGAGCGGGACGAGGCCGCGCGCAGCGGCATCACCGCCGAAGTGGCCACGGCCCGCCGGCTGGTGGAGGGGCGCGTCACCGCGCATCGGCAGTACCTCGCGCGCGTCGCGCGGTGGACGGCGCAGTTCAATGAGCTCAGCCCCGACGACTGGCGCGCGTCGCTCGAGCGCCTCTTCCGGGACGAACCCGACCTCATGTCGGCGGTGTGGCTCGACACCACGTTCGCCGAGCGCGCGCGCGCCTTCGGCCGCGAGCCGGGCGCGGACTACTCGCGCATGGTGTTCCTCCTCCGCGGCGACAGCAGCCGCTCCGTCCCCGGCCAGCGCGAGCGGGCGCGCATCATCATGGAGCCGGGCCCCGACTCGGCGCAGCTGCGTCTCGCCATCGCCGTGCCCGCGTGCACGCCCCTGGAGTGCCACGGGCACGTGATCGGCCACGTCGATCCCGAGGCGATGCTGGCGTCCGCGCTGCGGGCGCTGACGCCCGGCTTCGTGACATCGGTGAGCGTCGGTGGCCAGCGGCTGTATCGCTCCGACACCGTGGCCGTGATCGGCCGGTGGCGCGGGGTCGATACGCTCCGCGTGGGCCAGCAGCACTGGGTGGTCGAGGCGTGGCCCATGCCGTCGCTGCGGCGGCTCTACGATTCCGACATGCCGGACGTCGTCGGCATCCTGGGGCTCGGCATGAGCGCGCTGCTCGCCGCCACGCTCCGCTTCGCGCGCAGCTCGTACCTCTCGGCGCGGCTCGCCGAGCGCGAACGGCTCGAGCAGGCGCTCGCCACGAGCACCGACGGCGTGTGGGAATACGACTTCCGCACCGAGGAGGCGCAGGCGGCCCGGCGCATCCTGACGCGCCTTGGCTACGAGCCGCCCGAGCTCGCGCACCGGAGCGCCGCCGCGCTCGGGCGGGCCATCCTGCATCCCGACGACCTGGCACGGGTGGCGAAGGCGATCGACGACCACCTGAGCGGCCGGGTCGAGAGCTTCGAGGCCGAGGCCCGCGCGCGCGCGAAGGACGGCGAGTGGCACGACGTCGTGCTGCGCGGACGGGTCATCGAGAAGGACCCGCGGGGCGAGCCGGTCCGGATGGTGGGCATCGTCGCCGACGTCACCGACCGGCGCCGCGCCGACATCGCGCTCGCCGAGAGCGAGCAGCGCTTCCGCGCCATCTTCGACAGCGCGTTCCAGTTCGAGCTGCTGCTGGACCACGAAGGGCGCTGCCTCGAGGCGAACCGCACCTTCCTCGAGGCCATCGGCTGCTCGCGCGAGGAGGTCGCGGGACGACCGCTCGCCGACCTGTGGTGGGCGGGCGACGCCGCCCGGCAGCAGCGCCTCGCCGATGCGGTGGCGCGCGCGCGCGCCGGCGCGACGGTGCAGTACGAGGAGGAGGTCACGGCGGCCGCGCGCCGGCTCACCGTGGACTTCTCCGTGAAGCCGGTGTTCGATGCACAGGGCCGCGTGGTGCAGCTCCTCGCCGAGGGCCGCGACGTCACCGAGCGGCGGCGCGCGCAGGATGCGCTGCGCGAGATGGACACGCTCAGCACCATGGGCCGGCTCGCCGCGCGCGTGGCGCACGAGATCAACAACCCCCTCGCGGGGGTGCAGAACTCCTTCCTGCTGATCAAGGACGCCATCCCGCCGACGCACCCGTACTTCGCGTACGTGGGCGCGATCGAGCGCGAGATCGCCCGCATGGCCAGCATCACGCGCCAGCTCTACGAGACGTACCGTCCCGAGAGCGACGGCGTGGTGGACGCCTCGGTCACCACCGTCGTCGCCGACGCGGTGGCGATGCTGCAGCAGGTGAACCGCCAGTCGAAGGCCACCGTCGAGGTGGACACCACGGGCGCGCCGGGCGTGGTGCGCGTGCCGGCGGGCCTGCTGCGCCAGGCGGTGTACAACCTGGTGCAGAACGCCATC
>DASUOW010000118.1:0-2984 GCA_036276435.1 Gemmatimonadales bacterium | reverse complement strand
GCCTCCCCGCGCGCATAGGTATAAAGACGCTCGAGGCTCCCCACGGCGTGCCGCAGGTGAAAGCCGGCCGGCCCACGGCCCTCCGGTCCAGTCCACAGCTCGGACGGCGAGCAGGAGGGCAGCACCGCCGCCACCTCCTCGAGCACCTGCGTCAGGCTGTGCGCCATCGGTTGCAGCAGGGCCGGATACCCCGGCAGTGGGCCGCGCAGCCAGACTTCGGGCGGTGTCACGAGGTCGCTTCCTTCGCCCGCGCCTCGGTGCGAGGACCGCGGCCGGCCAGGCGGTAGATGGTGACGGCGGTATCGCCGAAGTTGCGCCGTGTGCCCCGGCCTGCGAGCTGGTGGCCGCGCGCATGCTCCACGGCCAGCACCGGCGCGAACCGGCGCTCGCGCCAGATCTCCAGCACCCGGTCCAGCACCTTCGATTCGTAGGGCGGATCGGCGAACGCGAGGTCGTAGGCACCCTCATCGAGCGCCGCCGCGAATGGAATCGCATCGCGATTGAAGATGCGGGTGCGCTCCTTCAGTCGCAGTGCGCCCACGTTGGCCCGCAGCGCGTGCAGGCTCCCAGGCCGGAACTCCACGAAGTCGCACTGGCGCGCCCCACGGGAGATGGCCTCGAGGCCCAGCGCGCCCGTGCCGGCGAAGAGGTCGAGCACGCGAGCATTCGGCAGGTCCTCGGCGAGCAGGTCGAGCAGCGCCGCCCGCACCGGCTCGGCCGTGGGCCGCACGCGCGCATCGGCTGGCGACGTGAGATGGCGGCCCGCGAACTTCCCGCCCACGATCCTCATATCGTCACGCGCGGCCGGCGCTGCAGATCGCTCACGCGCCAGTGGAAGACGTCGCCGAGGTGCGTGACCGTCATGCCCGGCGGCCCTTCCACGACCACGAACGCCACCGTCACGACGCGAAACGCCTCGGGGTCGTCGTTCGCCTCGACGACGGCCTCGGCGATGCGGTGGGCCACGTCGCGACGCTCCTCATGCAGCTCGCGCGGATCGGCCCGATGATAGACGGTGAGCGTGAGGGTGCCGTCCGAGTCGAGCGAGACGTTCACCGGCTCGCCCGCCACGCCGGTCGCCGCCCGCTCGAGCGGCTGCAGCTGCCGCGCCGACGGCAGCTGCTCCAGCAGTTTCGGGAGGGCCAGCGCGCCGAACGGCAGCAGGAACGCGAGCGCCACGAGCACGTAGCGCGCGCGGCTGGGACGGGTCGGCGCCTGGAGACGGCCCGTGCGCACCCGGTGCCGCAGCCGCAGGTACCAGGGCAGCGCCACCGGCCACATCACCGTCACCGCCACCAGCAATGCCCACGGATCGAGCGGGAACACGCGCTCGTAGCGCTTCATGTCGAGCCGCTTCGCGTCGATCGCCGCCCACGCGCCCCACAGGGCCGCCATCGGCCAGTAGAGGTCGATGCCGACGAGCCCCGAGAGCCAGAGGCACCCGAAGAAGCTGACGATGACGATGAGGAAGCCGGCGAAGAGCATCGCCTGAACGATACCACTTCACCAGCGGCCGCGCCTCGATGGTGGATGCCCTCGGAACCAGCGGTGCAAGCGGCCCGGCGTCACTCGATGTGGACCGACACCGGATCACTGGCCGGAAAGGATTCCTCGAGCGCCTCGTCCAGCCGGTCCTCCAGATTCCTGCCGGGCGCGCCGATGGGCGCGTCGGCGGGGCTGGTCGATGCCGTGGCCTGCGTCACGGGACCGCGGTCGCGCACTGCCGCTTCCTCTTGGTTGCGGACACGCCGGCGCTGGATGAGGAGCACGAGGCCCGCGCCGAATGCGATGCCCGCCCCCACGACCAGCGGAGCCGGCCACGAGGAGGCCCGACGGAACCGGGACCGGGCGATGGGGAGCATGGAGAGCGCCGAGAGCGAGATGGGTGATGTCATACGAAGTGGTTCCTCCTGTACCTCCTCGTACCCCACCGATCCTCGACCGCCTCCCCGACTCACTTGAAGGTGGCGATCTCCGAGAGCGGCTTGCGCTGCAGGTCCGGCACGCGCGCATCGGGTGCCGGATAGCCCACCACCAGCATCATCACGGGACGCTCGTTCGATGGCCGCCCCAGGATCCGGTTGAGGAACTTCATCGGGTTCGGCGTATGGGTGAGCGTGGCGAGACCGGCATGGTGCAGCGCTGCGAGCAGGAGTCCCGTGGCGATCCCCACCGACTCGGGGACGTAGTAGTGGGTCTGCCGTGAGCCATCGGGCTTGACCGAGTAGCGCTGCGCGAAGACCGCAATGAGATAGGGTGCCGTCTCGAGATACGGCTTGTGCGCATCGGTACCGAGCGGCGCCAGCGCGGCCAGCCACTCCGCCGGTGCCGTGGCGTAGAACTCCGCCTCCGCCGTCTCGGCCGCCTGCCGGATGGCGCGCTTCACCTCGGCGTCGCTCACCACGACGAAGTGCCACGGCTGCTGGTGCGCCCCGCTGGGTGCCGTGCCGGCGGCTTCGAGGCACGCCTCGATCACCTCGCGCGGCACCGGCCGCTCGCTGAACTGCCGGACGGAACGGCGGCGCTTCAGCTCGCCGGCGAACTGGCGGCTGCGCTCGATCATCTCCGCGGGCGGATACTCGCGGTACGAGGTGAGTGGGATGAAGCCGGGCTCGGAGGACATCACCGCTCGATGGCGTGCCAGTCGGGGTAGATCACGGCGCCGAGCCGCGTGAGGATCTCCGACCCCTTGCGACCCGGGTCGCCGTAGACCTCGAACCGGGTGAGCTGCGCCGACTGCAGCAGCCTCGGCACGAGCTTCGTGACGACGTCTCCCTCGAGGTGCTCCACCACGGCCTCGCCGTCCACGTACTCCTCGAGCAGCCGGGCGCGATGCTGGTCGCGGCTCAGGTACCAGTCGTAGACGAGCGTTCCCGGCTCCGGCTGGGTGTCGCGCGTCATCTCGCGCGCCACGTCCTCGAAGGCGTCGAACTTGCCGAGCGTGACGTTGAACTCGACGGTGAAGCGGATGGGGCGATCACTCA
>DASUOW010000117.1:0-12030 GCA_036276435.1 Gemmatimonadales bacterium | reverse complement strand
GTTTCCCGAGCGCGGCACGGGCGGGCGCGGCTCGCTGACGGCGCTGCTGCGCGCGACCGGCGGCACCCTGCGGGAGCGCCACGGCTCGACGTTCGGGTTCGCGCTGGTCTCGGGCCTGCTCGTCGCCGATACGGCGGCACTGCGCGCTCGCGGCGTGCGCGTGGACTCGCTGGCCGCGGCGCTGGCGCAGGCCGCCTCGCGCGTGACCGGCGTGCGGGAGGTCTTCACGCCGGCCGGCCTCGCCGCCGCGACCGGCGAGGAGGCGCGGCTGTGGCGCAAGGCGATTCCGACGACCCAACCGTGGCTCCTCGCCGCATCCCTCGAGCCGGGCTGGCAGTGGAGCGACGGCCCCGGGTCCACCGGCCACGGCGCCACGGACCGTGACGACACGCACGTGCCCATCGTGGTGCTGCGGCCGGGCCTGGCGCCGGCCCGCGTCACGCGCCGCGTGACGACGGAGGACATCGGCCCCACGCTCGCGGCGTTGGCGGGGGCCCGCCCGGCGGAGCCCGTGACGGGTCAGGTCCTGAAGGAGATCATCTCCACGAGGGTGACGTCCCGATGAGCGTGGAATTTCCGAAGCTCCCGTGCTGGCCGTGCCCGCACGGCTCGGCGTGCTGCTCCTATGGCAGCACGCTGAGCGAGGAGGAAGCCCGACTGGTGGCGAAGCACCACGGCCCCGAGCTCATCTACCGCACGCGCTGGGGCGAGTGGCGCACCCGCGTGAAGAAGGGCCGCTGCGTCTTCCTCGACGGCAACGGCTGCCGCATCCATGCGAAGCCGTACTATCCCGCCGTCTGCCGCGGCTTCCCGTGGACCGACGCCGAGACCGGCGGCCCGTACGAGTACGACCAGTCCATCTGTCCCGAGTTCACGCGGCAGCCCGAGCTGGTGCAGCTGGGGAACGCCGTCCACCACGCCCGCTTCCTCCATCCGCGCGACCCGTCCTGAGGTCCCGCCCGGTGCCCCCAATGCGTCGACGTCGGATCCTGTTGTCTGCCCTGCTCCTGATGAGCGCCTCCACCCTGGCCGCGCAGGCGGGCACGCCGCTCGAGCGCGCGCGTCGCATCCTCAAGGAGGCGCCGCTCATCGACGGCCACAACGACGTGGTCTGGGAGATCCGCACCAGCAAGACGGCGCCGTTCGACGTGGACGCGTACGACCTCACCACGCGGACCCCCGGGCACACCGACGTCGAGCGGCTCGCGGCGGGCGGCGTCGGTGCGCAGTTCTGGTCCATCTACGTGCCCGGCGACATCGAGGGCGGCCGCTTCGCGCGCACCCAGCTCGAGGAGTTCGACCTCGCCCGTCGCATGGTGGCGAAGTATCCCGCGCACCTCTCGCTGGCCGTCTCCTCCGCCGACATCGAGCGCGCCGCCAGGGAGCGGAAGGTGGCCTCGCTCCTCGGCATGGAGGGCGGCCACGTGATCGAGAACTCGCTCGGTGCGCTGCGCGCCTACTACGACCTGGGCGCGCGGTACATGACCCTCACCCACAACGTGACGCTCGACTGGGCCGATGCCGCCAACGACACCGCGAAGCACGGCGGGCTCACGGCATTCGGCAAGGAAGTGGTGCGCGAGATGAACCGGCTGGGCATGCTGGTGGACCTCTCGCACGTCTCGCCGGGCGTCATGAGCGACGCCCTCGACGTGGCGGAGGCCCCGGTCATCTTCTCGCACTCCTCCGCCCGCGCGCTCACCGACGTGCCCCGCAACGTGCCGGATTCCATCCTGCGGCGCCTGCCGAAGAACGGCGGCGTGGTGATGGTGACGTTCGTGCCGGTCTTCGTGTCGCAGGAGCTGGCCGACTGGGATGATCGGGCCGAGGCGGCCCGCAAGCAGTTCACGGGCGACAGCGTCCAGAAGCGTGCGCAGTGGCAGGAGTACCGGAAGGCCCATCCACGACCGCGCGCCACGCTCGGGCAGGTGGCCGATCACATCGACCACGTGCGCAAGGTGGCGGGCGTCGATCACGTGGGCATCGGCAGCGACTTCGACGGGACGGGGGAACTGCCGGAGGGTCTCGAGGATGTGTCGAAGTACCCGGACCTGATCGCCGAGCTGGCCCGGCGCGGCTGGAGCGATCAGGACCTCAGGAAGCTGTCGCGCGGCAACGTCCTGCGGGCCCTCAGGCAGGCGGAGGAGGTGGCGGCCCGGCTGCAGAAGACGCGCGCGCCGTCGGTTCGGACCATCGAGTCCCTCGACGGGCCAGCAGCACGATTGATCCCATGACGAGCGCGATGGCGGCGAACGCGAACCACTGCAGCATGTAGCTCAGGTGGGCGCCGTCGTCGAGCGCCCGCGGCGGCTGCCGGCGGGGCCAGCGCGGCAGGTCGGGCGAGGGCGACTGCAGGAGCGCCACGTCCAGGACGGGATACGGCAGCCGGCGCGCGAGCGCCGCGGCATCGAGGCGGGACCACGAGAGGCGGCCGTCCCGCTCCACCGGGCGTCCGCTGTCGGGTCTCGCCTCGAGCGCGAGCGCGATGCCCTCCACTTCCTGGGGGCCGGGCTCGCGCAGCGAATCGAGGTGCGGCACGGTGAGCCCGTCGGGTGCCGGCACGAAGCCGCGGATGACCACGACGGCGGTGTCGCTCCCCGTCAGGCGGAGCGGGGTCGCCACCAGCACGCCGGGCACCTCGTTCACGACCTGGTTGCGCAGCAGCATGTCGTTGCCGGGATCGTAGTAGCCGCGCGCACGCACCCGCCGGTCGGGCCGGTCGCCGTGGGCGGTGCCGAGGTCGACGACGGGTTCACTGCGGCGTGCCTCGATCGTGGCGTTCCGCGCGCGGCGCTCGTGCAGGCGGCTGCGCTGCCAGAGGCCGAGCCGGACGCAGACGGCCGCGACCAGCAGGGTGAGGATGAAGAAGACGACGCGTGCGCGCGGAGACATGGCTGTCTGGTCCGGTGGACAGTCGATCGGGCCGGGAAGGCGGTCGCGCCACGAGGGGCGCGTCAACCGCAAACATAGTCACCACCTGCGGACTGGCTCGCGGCTTGCTTTCGGGAGGAGCGTCAGGTCCCGGCTGTCCTCGGTTCACCGCATCGGAGGGAGGCTCTCCATGAAGCGCATCCTGCAGCTCGCCATGCTTGCGGCCCTCGTCGGCGGGGCGCCGCTGGCGGCCCAGCAGTCCCGGCCGGGGCTCGCCGTGGCGGAGGAGCCGGCCATGCGAAAGGGCTTCTTCTTCCAGTTCGGCATGGGCGGCGGTGAGGAACGACTCGACCTCGACAACGACTTTCTGGGCTACTCCGACCCGATCTGGGCGCTGACGCTCAACCTGCGCGGCGGCTTCGCGCTCAATCCGTACATGCGTCTGGGCGCGGACTTCAACACCTGGATCCGGCCCGAGGGTGCCTTCACGGAGACGGCGTCGAGCATCATGCCCAACCTGCAGCTCTATCCGTTCCGGAACCTCGGGCTGCACGTCCGCGGCGGCGGCGGCTACGCGTGGAGCTCGCTCTCGGAGAATGACTTCTACTACTCGTCGATCACCTACGGGGGGTTCGGCACCAACCTCGGCGCGGGCTGGGACATTCCGGTGAGCCGGAAGGTGGCGCTCACCCCCACGTTCGACTGGTACCAGTACTGGATCGACAACAACCAGGTCGGCGGGTACACCGAGCGCATCCTTTCCATCGGGCTGGCGGTGTCGTTCCAGACGCGCTGACACAGGGTTGACCGACCCCACCAGGGCCTGTATCCTTCCGAGCTTGTCGCCCTGGTGGTGAAACTGGTAGACACGCTATCTTGAGGGGGTAGTGCCGAAAGGCGTCGCGGTTCGAATCCGCGCCAGGGCATTGAGAGCGACACCGGCCACTGTAGCTCAGGGGTAGAGCTCTCGATTCGTAATCGAGCGGTCGTCGGTTCAAATCCGACCAGTGGCTCTTCGACGGCCTCGGACGACAGTCCGGGGCCGATGTGTTCGGGGGGCGGCCCTTCCCGCCCCGGGACGGCGGGGCTAGAATACCGCTCCTTTTGGACGGGACGTAGCGCAGTCCGGTAGCGCACCTGAATGGGGTTCAGGGGGTCGCGGGTTCGAATCCCGCCGTCCCGATGACATGCGAAAGGGCCGACCCATCGGGTCGGCCCTTTCGCATGTCATCCCTCGTCCGACTCTGCGAGCAGGTCGTCCAGCGTCCGCCCCCGTGCCCGCTCGATGCGGGCGTACCGGTGCTGGAACTGCACCATCGCGAAGTCGGTGAATTCCTCGATCCTGAGCCCGAACGGCATGACGTCGTAGCGTGCGAAGATCTCGGGGATGACCCCGATGGCCGTCGGCAGCAGCACCTCCATGCGCTGCTGGATCTCCTGCCACAGGCCGTCGCCGTGCTCGGCCACGAGCCGCGACAGCAGGTACACGCCGTACGCCAGATGCCGCGACTCGTCGCGCTTGACCAGCGCCACCGCGTCGAGCATCGCCGGCAGGATGCCGTGGCGGTGCAGCACCGCGTGGTACGCCTGGTAGCCCGTCTCCGCGAGCACGCCCTCCACGATCATGTTGTACGTCACCGACGCCGCGGCCAGCGCCGACGGGGAGGCGTCGCCGTCGAGGCGGTGCAGCGCGTCGGGCAGGGCCACGTCGAACATCTGCCGGTAGCATGGCCCGAAGAAGCGGGTGAGGTCGCCGGGGTCGCCGC
This sequence comes from Gemmatimonadales bacterium, assembly GCA_036276435.1. Taxonomy (GTDB): domain Bacteria; phylum Gemmatimonadota; class Gemmatimonadetes; order Gemmatimonadales; family GWC2-71-9; genus JAGGAG01. The sequence continues at coordinate 7,393 of DASUOW010000117.1, read as the reverse complement.
AGACGTCGTCCAGGAAGCGGCGGAACAGCTCGACGTGCTTCGCCTCCTCGAACAGGAAGGTGGTGAGGTACATCTCCTCCGCGAGCCGCCCTTCCGACGCGATGACGCGGATCAGCGGCAGCAGGTCGAGCGTCACCGACTCCTCGCCGGCCGCGAAGAGCGTGGTGAGGTGGATGAGCACCTCCTGCTCGCGCGGCGCCAGCCGCGCCCAGTCGGCGCGATCGCGGCTGAAGTCGATGGCCTGCGGGTCCCAGACGCCGAGCCGCTTGGCCTTGTGGTAGAGCCGGATCGGGAAGGAGTCGGCGAGCAGGCCGCCGCCGGACACCGAACGATAGGTGCGGGTCGTCATCACGTGGCGCCGGGGAAGACCGACTCGATGCGGGCCGCCGTTGCGACGAGCTCGTTGGCCGCCGAGGCGTAGGGCAGCAGCGCCGCGATGTTGCCGCGCGTGAGCGAGAGACGGCCGGTCATGAGCGCCATGATCGGGGAGCTGCGCGCACCGAGGAGGTCGCGCCACGTGCCGGCGGAGGCCTCGATCACGTAGGCCGCGGCCTCGACGTCGCCGTCGGCCGCGACGCGGGCGGCGCGGCACTCGCCGTGCCACAGGTCGAGGAAGACGGCCCTCCGCTCGGCGATGCCCGCCGTGCCGTCGGGCTGCATGACGAGCGCGACGGCCCCCTCCCAGGCGGCCGCCGCGCGGCGGTATCCCTCGCTGGCGTTGAGCGCGTCGCGCCAGGCGTCGGCCCACGCCGTCGTGAAGACCTCGTATCCTGCCACGCACCCCCGCTGTGGTTCGGGATGCGTGTAATCAACGGAGGCACCCGTCGGGGCGCCAGCCGGTCAGCTCGCCTTGCGCAGCGACACGTCGCCGTTCACCGTCTCGAGGTGCAGCTGCCGGCCGCCCTTGCCGATGGTGCCCCGGAGCTTCTGCGGCGACATCTTGCCCTGCAGGGTGAGCGGGAAGTCGCTCGAGATGCTGCCGTTGAGCGTGGCCGCCTCGACCTCGAGGTCGGTGGGAGCGGGCATCTCGACGGTGACGCTGCCGTTGACGGTGCGCGCGTCGAGCTGGCCGTCCCACGACGCCGAGCCGATGCGCAGGCGCACCGAGCCGTTCACCGTGGTGGCGCTGCCGACTCCCGTGGTGGCGAGCACGATCCCGCCGTTCACCGTCGACACGGTCGCATCGGCCCGGAGGCCCTGGGCATCGATGCCGCCATTGACGGTGCCGCCCTCGAACCGCACGTTGGCCGGCACCTCGACCGTGAAGTCCACGACGACGTCGTTGTTGTCGTCGTCGCTCGAGTGGTTCTTCCTGCGCTTGCCGCTGTCGGTGCAGCTGTCGCTGCTGCTGCCGGGATAGATGGTGCAGATCGTCACGCCGTCGGCGTGCTCCTCCACCTTGATCTGCACGCGCGACACGTCGCCCTTCCGGGCGGACTTGGTGGCGCGGACGACGGCCTCGTCGCCCCTTGCCGCGGTGACGCGGATGTCGCCGTTGATGCCGCGGATCTCCAGCGTCTTGCCGGCCCCGAGTCGCCCCTTCCAGTCGAAGGAGTCCTTCTGCTGGGCCTCCATCGTGGCGGCGCCCAGCAGCACGGCGGGCACGAGGAACAGGAACGGTCGCATCGAATGCTCCAGTCGGTGGTTGTGGGTCAGTCCTTCGTGCCGGATCGCGCGCCGGGCCTGGCCAGGCGGATGTCGCCGCTGAACGACTCGAGGTCGATCGTGGCGCCGCCGCCGCCCAGCGTGAAGGTGAGGCGCTTGCTGCGGCCGCTCGGTCCTTGCAGCGTCACGGGGAAGTCCGACTCGAAGGAGCCGTTGAACGTGTTCACCCGGATCGTGGCGGCGGGGCTCGCGGGCACGACCATGAGCACGTCGCCCTGGTGCGAGGTGAGCCCGTAGCTGCCGCCCTTGCGGATCTCGCCGTCGAAGGCGATGTCGCCGTTGACGGTGCTCGCCTCGACGTTGCCGCTGCGGATGCGGGCGAGCGTCACGTCGCCGTTGACGGTCTCCACGGTGACGTCGCCCGTCACGTCGCGCACGACGATCTCGTCGTTGACCGAGTTCGCCCGCAGGTTGCCGGTCACGCCGGTCACCTTGACGCTGCCCTCCACCGACGTCAGTTGCGCGGCGCCCTCGCCGCCGCTCACCACCACGTCGCCCTGGACCGTCTCCACGTGCATGGCGCAGCGGCAGCCTTCGATGGTCACGTCGAGCTCGACGCCGCTGACGTCGATCGGCATGCCGATGGGCACCGTCACCACGAGGTCGGCGCTGCCGGGGGCGTAGCGGCCGCTCGTCTCGATCGAGACGGTGCTGCCGCGGGCGTCGACCTCGAGCTTGTCGCGCCGGCCGGTGGCGCCCTCGACCTTCACGAGGTCGCGGTTCCAGGCGCGCACGGTGACGGAGCCGGCGAAGACGTTGATGTCCAGGCGCTGGCTCTTCGTGGCCGGCACCGTGGTGTCGGCGGCGAAGGTGGCGAGGGCAAGCGCGAAGGCGGTGATCACCGTGGGTCTCCTCTCAGCTCTGTGACTGGACGATGCGCGCGGTGGTGCGCAGCAGCTCGATCTTGCGGCGTTCGGTGTCGGCGAGGTGCCGGCGCACGTATGCGTTGGACGGGTCGCCGGCGAGCGCGCGCTGCGCCTGGGCGATGGCGGTGTCGATGCGCGCCAGGTTCTCGGTGACGATGCGCACGGTCGCGGTGTCGAGTCGCGACTCGCCCTGCCGGACGATCTGCTCCAGCTCGGCGATGGCGGCGTCGGTGCCGCGCGGGCGGTCGGACACGGTGCGCGGCGTGGCGCTCGCGGGCGCATCGGCGGTGGCGATGGGGGCCGCCGGGGCGCCGGGGCCGCGCGTCATCGCGAGCCACGTCACGCCGCTGCCGACGGCGGCGAACAGCGCCGCGGCCATGGCGAGCCGGACCCAGGACGATGGCGTGCGCGCGGCGCGGGGCCGGAGGGGCAGGACCCCACGGGTCCGCTCGGCCACCTCGGGCCAGAGGTCGCGTGAGGGGGGCAGGTCGGGCAGCCGGCGGGCGGTGGCTACCACCGCGCGCAGGTCGTCGAGCACCGCGCGGCACTCGGCGCAGCCGTCGAGATGCGCCTCGAATGCGATCCGCTCGTCGTGGGCCAGGTCGCCGTCGAGGTACTCGGAGAGCCGGTCGGTCCAGGGGTCGAAGGTGCTCATGGTGCCGCCCTACCTCGTGAGGTGTCCGCGCAGCGCCATGCGCGCGCGGTGCAGCTGCGACTTCGAGGTGCCGACGTTGATGCCCAGCATGCCGGCGATCTCCTCGTGCTTGTAGCCCTCGACGTCGTGGAGGACGAACACTTCGCGGGCCCCATCGGGCAGCCTGGCCATCGCGCGCTCCATGTCCATCGCCTCCTCCGGGGTCTCGCGACGGGCCGCCAGGTGGGTCAGGCCCGCATCGTCGTCCTCGTAGCGCCTGCGCCGCGTCCCGAGCTCGCCGCGCCGTTCCAGCATCAGGTTCACCGCCAGCCGGTGCAGCCAGGTCCCGAAGGCCGCCTCGTTGCGGAACGTCCCGAGCTTCTGCCACGCCCGCACGAACACGTCCTGCGTCAGCTCCTCGGCGTCGTCGTCCGGCACCATCCGTCGCACCAGGCTGTGCACCCGGGTCACGTGCTGCCGATAGAGCCGCTCGAAGGCGTGACCATCCCCGCTCTGGGCGAGCGTGACCTCGATCGTCTCGTCGTCGGACCGGTGGCTCGGTCGCTCGGCGGGCAGGTGCAGGGTCGTGGCTCCAGGCCAGGGTCTCGCCGTCACAGGGGATTGGACGGGCAGGGCTTTCAAAAGGTTGTCACTGGGCGGGATGGCGGGAAGGCGGGAGGGCGGGAAGCTGTCTATTTTCCCCCCGTTCGCCGAACCCATCGGAGCCAGCCATGTCCGCCGTCGCCCCAACCCGGACGATCGTCGCCCCTCGCGGGACCGCCCTGTCGTGCAAGGGCTGGCACCAGGAGGCGGCGCTCCGGATGCTGATGAACAACCTCGACCCGGCGGTGGCCGAGCGGCCCGAGGACCTGGTGGTCTACGGGGGGAGCGGGAAGGCGGCCCGGAACTGGGCGGCCTACGACGCCATCGTGGCCACGCTGCGGCGGCTGGAGAACGACGAGACGCTGCTGGTGCAGAGCGGGAAGCCGGTGGGGGTGTTTCGCACCCACGACGAGGCGCCCCGGGTGCTGATCGCCAACGCCCACCTGGTGCCGCGCTGGGCCACGTGGGACGAATTCCGCCGCCTCGAGGCCCTCGGGCTCACCATGTACGGCCAGATGACGGCCGGCAGCTGGATCTACATCGGTACGCAGGGCATCCTGCAGGGGACCTACGAGACGTTCGCCGAGTGTGCGCGTCAGCATTTCGGGGGCACGCTCGAGGGCCGGCTGGTGGTGACCGGCGGCCTGGGCGGCATGGGCGGCGCCCAGCCGCTCGCGGCCACGATGAACGGGGCGGCGTTCCTGGGCGTGGACGTCGATCCGGACCGGGTGCGCCGTCGGGTCGAGACCGGCTATTGCGACCGGCTCGAGACCGACCTCGACCGCGCCCTCGGCCTCGTGCTGGAGGCGAAGGCGAAGCGGCAGGCGCTCTCGGTGGGCCTCGTGGGCAACGTGGCCACGGTGGTGCCGGAGCTGGCGCGGCGCGGCATCGTGCCCGACGTCCTCACCGACCAGACCTCCGCCCACGACCTGCGGCTGGGCTACATCCCCGTCGGCCTCACGCTCGAGGCCGCCGCCGAGCTGCGCGAGCGCGACCCGAAGGGTTACGAGTCGCGGGTGCTCGACTCGATGTGCGCCCACGTCGAGGCGATGCTGGCGCTGCAGGCGAAGGGCGCGGTGACGTTCGACTACGGCAACAACATCCGCGGGCAGGTGGCCGACCTGCGCGGCATGACGCAGGCATTCGACTTCCCGGGCTTCGTTCCGGCGTTCATCCGGCCGCTGTTCTGTCGCGGCTCGGGTCCGTTCCGCTGGGCGGCGCTCTCGGGCGATCCGAACGACATCGCCGTCACCGATCGCGAGGTGCTCGCCACCTTCCCGCAGAACGAGGCGCTGGCCCGCTGGATCCGGAAGGCTTCCGAGATGGTGCAGTTCCAGGGATTGCCTGCCCGCATCTGCTGGCTCGAGTACGGCGAGCGCGCCGAGATGGGGCTCCGGTTCAACTGGCTGGTGAAGCACGGCAAGGTGCAGGCTCCGCTCGTCATCGGGCGCGATCACCTCGACACCGGCTCGGTGGCCTCGCCCAATCGCGAGACGGAAGGGATGAAGGACGGCTCGGACGCGATCGCCGACTGGCCGCTCCTGAACGCGCTGCTCAACACGGCGTGCGGCGCGAGCTGGGTGTCGCTGCACCACGGGGGCGGCGTGGGCATCGGCTACTCCATCCACAGCGGCATGGTGGCCGTGGCCGACGGGACGGCGTCCGGCGACCGTCGCCTCGAACGGGTGCTCACCGCCGACCCGGGCACCGGCGTGATGCGCCACGCCGACGCCGGCTACGACGACGCCATCGAGACGGCCCGGGCGCGTGGGCTCGACCTGCCGATGATCACGGGCGTCGAGGGCCGCGGCGCATGAGGGTCCTGCGCAACATCGGCCTCCTCGCCACCTGCCGCGCCGAGGGCGGCCAGGGCGACATCCACGTCATCGAACGTGCGGCGATCGTCTGGCAGGACGACACGATCCTCTGGGTGGGTCGCGAGGACGAGCTGCCGCTGGTGCACGAGACGGCCGAGTCGGAGGACTGCCATGGCCGGCTCGTGATCCCGGGGCTCGTGGACTGCCACACGCACCTCGCCTTCGGCGGCTGGCGCGCGGGGGAGTTCGAGCGGCGGCTGCGCGGCGAGTCGTATCTCGACATCGCGCAGTCGGGCGGGGGCATCGCGTCGACGGTGCGGGCCACGCGGGCGGCGAGCGAGGAGGAGCTCGTGAGCCGCGCCAAGGCGGCGCTCGCCGAGATGCGGCAGCTCGGCGTCACGACGGTGGAGTGCAAGAGCGGCTACGGGCTCGACGAGCCCACGGAGCGCAAGCTGCTGCGCGTGTATCGCCGCCTGCGGCTCGAGCAGCCGACGAGACTGGTGGCCACGTTCCTGGGCGCGCACGTGGTGCCGCCGGAGTTCCGCGACCGCCGCGACGACTACGTGCGCTGGCTCGTGGACGAGATGATCCCCGCCGTGGCGCGGGAGCGGCTGGCCGAGTGCTGCGACGTGTTCGTGGAGCGCTCCGCGTTCACGCTCGACGAGGCGCGGTGCATCCTGGAAGCGGGGCGCCGCCATGGCCTGGGCGCGAAGCTGCACGCCGACCAGTTGAGCGACGGCGGGGGTGCGGCACTCGCGGCCGAGCTCGGTGCGCTGTCGGCCGACCATCTGGAACATGTGTCGCCGGCGGGCATCGCGGCGATGGCGGCGGCCGGGACGGTGGCGGTGAGCCTGCCCTTCGCCACCCTCTACCTGCGCGAGCCGCCGATGCCCGCGCGAGCGCTCATCGATGCGGGCGTGCCCGTGGCCGTCGCCACGGACTTCAATCCCGGGTCGGCACCGAGCTACCACCTGCCGATGGCGATGACGCTCGCGTGCACGATGCAGCGGATGACGCCGGCGGAGGTGCTCAAGGGCGCCACCGTGTACGCGGCGCGCGCCATCGGCATGGAGCGCGAGGTGGGCTCGCTCGAGGCGGGCAAGCGCGCCGACTTCGCCGTGATCGATGCACCCGACGTCACCCACTGGCTCTACCACCTGAGGCCCAACGCCTGCGTGCACACCGTGGTCGACGGATTGACGCGATGGAATCGCTGACGCCGTGGGACCGCGAGGATCCGCGCGTCGGGCAGCTGCTCGGCCGCGCGGTGCTCGCGGGCGAGGCCCCGCGCGCCGTGCTCGTGGGCTTCCCGACGGACGAGGGGGTGCGGCGCAACGGCGGCCGGGCCGGCGCGGCGAGCGCGCCGGCCGAGCTGCGCCGGTGGCTGCACCGGCTCACGCCGGATGCGCGCGACGGCACGCGGTTCGTCACGCTGCTGGAGCACACCGCCGACCTCGGTGACGTGGCGCTCACCGGCAACCTCGACGCCGACCAGAGCACCCTCGGCGAGGTGGTGGCGGGACAGCTCCGGCTGGGCCGCTTCGTCATCATCCTGGGTGGCGGGCACGAGACGGCGTACGGCCACTTCCTCGGCTACGCCATCGCGAAGCTGAGACCGTCGATCCTCAGCTGGGACCAGCACGCCGACGTGCGGCCCCTGCGGGATCGGCTGGCGCACTCGGGCTCGCCCTTCCGGCAGGCCATCGAGCACCCCACGCGCATGCTGCGATCCTACACGGTGGCGGGGCTGCAGCCGCAGTCGGTGGCGGTGGCGCACGTGGAGTACGTGCGCCGGCACGGACGCGCAC
>DASUOW010000116.1:0-4546 GCA_036276435.1 Gemmatimonadales bacterium | reverse complement strand
GTTGCCGGCGACGATCTCGGATTGTCCCGCCCGGACGCTCAGCACCGACGCCACCAGCTCCGGCAGCGAGGTGCCGATCGCCACGATGAAGACGCCCACCACGAAGGCCGACATGCCCAGCCGCAGGCCGATCCGCTCGGCAGCGGAGGTGAAGAACCTGGCGGCCACCAGGAGGATGGCCAGGCCCGTGACGAAGGCCAGCAGGGGCGCCGTCACCGGGACCGGATGCGCACCAGTTCCACGATCGGTCCCACCATGTGGATGCCGGCCACGTCATCGCGACGCCTGGCCTCGGCCTCGATCGCCAGTCCGTCCTTCTCGAACGCTGCCGGTAGGTTCATCGGGTCGTACGTGATCCCGTCATCGCCCCGGATGGCGAAGAAGCCGCCTTCGAGCTCGATGCGCCGGATCGTGCCGACGATCTGGATCTCCGTCCCGCCCGACTCGGCCGCCGGCGTGGGCATCACCCACTCCTCCGACGAGCGCCCGCATCCCGCAAGCACGACGCCCGCCAGCAGCATCAGGCCACGCAAGCTTCTGCACATGTCATGTCCCTCTCTTGTCGCCGGGTCCGGCGCGCCGCATGTTGGCAAGTGGCCCTCGTCGCACCGCACCCGGAGGTTGTCATGCGTGCTCCCCGCCGGATCGTCGTCGCACTGCTCTCGGTAATCGTCCTCGCCTGCGGCGATGCGACGGAGCCGGTCGCCGTCGATCGGACCCTCGCCATCATCAACGGCACGCCCACCGGCACCTCGTACGGCGCGGTGGGCGCCCTGCTCCTCGACTATAACAAGGATGGGGACATCGACGCCGACGACCAGTGGTGCACGGGCACCCTGATCGCCCCCACCCTGTTCCTGACCGCGGCGCACTGCGTCTATCCGGACGCGGACCAGCCGCTCGGCAGCCAGTTCTATGTCTCCTTCGCGCCGGACCTGCTCGCGAAGAAGGTGAAGATCATCGCTGCCACGCGCTACGAGTGGGATCCCCAGTTCGGCAGCAGCCAGGCGAACCTGCACGACCTGGCCATCGTCACGCTGCCGCCGGGCGCCGCGAAGGGCATCACGCCGGCGAACCTGCCGAAGGCCGGCGCCCTCGAGCAGCTGGCGCGGCGCGGCACGCGGTTCGTGAACGTGGGGTACGGCGCCTACGAGGCGGGCAACGGCGGGACGTCGTACGGCTACGATGGCTTCCGCCGCTCGTCGGTCTCCACCTTCATGTCGCTCCAGCCCACCTGGCTCAACCTGCAGACCAACGTGAATGCCACGGGGCTCGGCGGCGACTGCTTCGGCGACTCGGGCGGCCCCAAGTTCCTCGAAGGCGACCCGACCACGATCTACGCCACCGTCAGCACCGGCGACGCCGTCTGCCGCGCCACCTCCGTGAGCTGGCGCCTCGACACGCCCGAAGCGCGCGGCTTCCTCGGACGGTTCGTGCCGCTGCCCTGAGCTCAGCCGTCGGACCGGCGCAGCTGCTTGAGGCGCCGGCCCGCCGCGGAGTCGGCGATCAGCGTCGCCAGACGCCGGGCACGCGTCTCCTCCCGCTTGGCGCTCATGACCCAGAAGACGGCCGTGCGCCGGTACCCCGCGGGCATCGCGGAGAAGGCGACCCAGGCCGCGCGCTCGCGCCGGAACGCCGCCGCGGATGCCGCATCGAGTTGCATCTCCTCGCGCTGCTCGAAGGCGTAGACGCCGGTCCTCTCCTCCGTGCGCGCCTCGAATGCCGCCAGCCCGGCCGGACGCATCCGACCTTCGTCGATCAGCTCCTGCGCGCGCTTCGTGTTCACGGCACTCCAGATGCTGCTCTTCCGTCGCGGGGTGAAGCGGATCATGTAGCTGTCCGCATCGATCGACTTCCGGATGCCGTCGATCCACCCCACGCACAGCGCCTCGTCCACCGATTCGGGCCACGTCATGCTCGGCCGGCCCGACCCCTTCTTGTGGAAGCCCACCCACAGCTCCGTCTCGCGCGCGTGGTGCCGCGTGAGCCAGCGCCGGAACGCGGCGGGCGTCGCGAAGAACGTCGGGGTCACGGCGCCGCGAACACGCGGGCGAAGTGCGGCAGCACCGCCGTGGCGAGCCGCGTCCGCGTGCGGTCCGCGTGCCCACCGTCGAACTCGATGTAGTGGTGCGGCACGCCCAGACGCTGGAGCGCCTGCGCGTAGGCGCGCGTGCCCGGCAGCACGGAGAACGCGGGCGACTCGCGCGTGCCCACCTCGATGGCGAGCGAGCGCAGCCGGCGCAGCGCGTCCGCGTCCTCCGTCACGCGTTCGAGCGGCAGCCCCCGCCGCCAGCGTGCCAGCACGTCGGGAAAAGAATCCACGCCCCCACCGGGGCGAACGGCGAAGGGCAGACGCCCGAAGTGGGGCGGCTCGCCGAGGGCCGGTGCGAAGGCCGCCGCCATCCGCCACTGGCGCATGGCGCCATGCACCCACGCGTCACCCGACGGCGCCATCTCGGCGACGAAGCCGAGACAGCAGGGGCTCATGGCGTACACGTGGCCGAAGAGGTCCGGGTGACGAGGCGCGAGATGCAGGGCCGCCAGGCCGCCGAGCGAGAACCCGACGAGGCCCCGGTGCTCGGCGTCCCGGAGTGTGCGATAGCGCCCGTCGATGAACCCGACGAGCTCCTTCGTGAGCAGCGCCTCCCACCGGCCGCTCGCCGGCGAATCCACGTAGAGCACGGCGCCCGCCTGGTTGTCGGCATCCAGCATCACCACGATGAACTCGGCGGCACCGGCGGCGGCGAGGCTGTCCATCGCCAGCCTGAGGTCGAAGCCCTCGTAGGTGCCGTCGATCCACTCGCGCGCCGTCGATGTCGCCCCGTGCAGCAGGTACACGACCGGATATCGCGCGTCGCCGCGGTGCGCGTAGCTCGGCGGCAGGTACACCAGCACCTCGCGATCCGGTGCGTCGAGGACGAGGTTGCCGCGGAGGGCGCGGGAATGCAGCGTGTCGAACACGATGCGGCCCTGCGCCTCGACCCATCGCGGTGCGGCCATCGAGAGGCAGAGGGCTGCGAGGCCGAGGAGCGCGCGCCTGCTCACGACCCCGGCCGCCGGAAGCGCGCGAGCGCGAAGGGTGAGAGGTCGAGCGTGGTCGCGCGGTCCTCGGTGAGGTCCGCCAGCACCTCGCCGATCGCGCTCGCGAACTTGAAACCGTGCCCCGAGCAGGGGCTCGCGATCACGACGTGCGGATGGGCCGGGTGCCGGTCGATGATGAAGTGCCCGTCCGGCGTCGTCGTGTACATGCACGTGGCCGTCTCGCGCAGTGCGCCGTTCGCGGCGGGCAGGTAGCGGCGCGCGAGGGCACGGACGGCGCCGACGTCCTCGTCGCGGACCTCGCGATCGAGGTGATCCGGATCCCAGGATCCACCGTGGTGGTGCAGCGCCAGCTTCACGCCCTCACCGGTGTCGGGAAACCCGTACCAGGCGCGACCGGGCGCATACTCGCAGAGGAACACCGGGAAGCGTTCCGGGGCGAACGCCGTCGTGGCGGGTTCGGGCGTGAACCACAGCAGGACGTTGCGCTCCACCGCGAGCGGCAGGTCGAGCTCGGCCAGCACCTTGCGCGTCCACGCACCCACGGCGAGCACGAGGCGCGAGGCATGGAACGTCCCGGCGTCCGTCAGGACCTCCACGTGGTCGGCCGCGGCGCGCCAGGAGCGCAGCGCCGTGTCGAGCCGCACCTCCGCCCCGTGGCGCCGAGCCATCGCGAGCGCGGCGCCGATGGCCGCCTCGGGTGCCAGCACGCCGGCGCGCGGCTCCCACACGCCGATCATGTCGTCGTCGGGCTGCAGCGCGGGCACGCGCCGGCGGATCTCCGCCGCGGACAGCAGCTCGTGCGGCAGGCGGTGCATCGCCGCGCTCCGCCGTGCCCCTTCGGCGAGCTCGCCGCCCGCGGGCCCGAGGGTGAGCCCGCCCGTGCGCCGGAACACCGTGACGCCGCTCGCCGCCTCGAGGTCGGCCCAGCACTCGTAGGCGCGCTGCACCAGCGGCACGTAGCGCGGGTCCTCGTAGTAGGCCTCGCGGATGATGCGGCTCCGGCCGTGGGACGATCCCAGCGCGTGCGGTGGCGCGAAGCGGTCGAGGCCCAGCACCCGATGCCCGCGACGCGCGAGCTGGTGCAGCGCGGCGCTGCCCATGGCGCCGAGTCCCGCGACGATCACGTCGTAGGCGGCGCTCATGCGTCGAGCCTCCGGGCCAGCAGCACGTCGTCTTCGAGCACGTCGCCGTACTGGAAGGTGGTGGTGCCGACGACTTCGAACCCCATCCGGCGGTAGAAGGCCTGCGGGCGGGTGGCGGGCTGCCACGTGGCCAGCCACAGCACGTCCGCGGCACCCGCGCGTGCCGCCTCCACGCAGGCCGCCATCATCGCCTGCGCCACGCCGCGGCCATGCCACGCCTCGTCCACGTAGAACCGCGCGATCTCGAACGGGCGCCGGCCGACGACGCCGGCCGGCGGTGCTTCCCTCGAGCGCCGCAGCCAGGCGTAGCCGATGTCCGCGCCGGCGGCATCGCGGACGAGGAAGAGCGTCGTGTCCGCCTC
>DASUOW010000115.1:0-10898 GCA_036276435.1 Gemmatimonadales bacterium | reverse complement strand
CGGCGCGAGCAGGCCGCCGGCCGTCTCCACCAGCGTGACGTCCGTGCCCTCCGCGATGCGCTCCACCTCCAGCACGGTGGTGTCGAAGTCGAGCCGGCCCCCCTCGAGGTCGGCGGCCACCGCGGGCGCCACCGGCGTGCGGAAGCGGTGCAGCGCGTGCAGCGGGTGCTGCTGGCCGGTGGCGCGCGCGAGGCGCACGCCGTCCTCGTCGGCCTGCGGCAGCGACGCAACGCCGGTCTCGACGACCTTGATCGCCGTCACCCGGAGGCCGCGCGCCACCAGTCCGCGCGCCAGCGCGCACCCCACGAACGTCTTGCCGACGCCGCTGTCGGTGCCGGTGACGAAGATGACCTGCGGCTCGTGCCGGCTCATTGCGACGCTCCCGCCGGCTTGTCCATGAGCACGCACTCGTACCAGCAGATGATCCAGCGCAGCAGCAGCACGTCCGCCACCGCCACGAGCAGCAGGAACCACAGGTGCTCGCGCCCCGACTCCAGGAGGCCCAGCCCCTCCGCCGCGTGCACCAGCGGCATCGAGAGCGGCATCGACGCCACCATCGCATAGGGCGCGATCCGCTCCCACGCGCCGGCCTGCCGCGCCAGCGCCACCCCCGCCGCCACGAACACGAGCAGCTGCATCGCGATGTAGCCGTAGAACAGGACGCGTCCTTCCGTGGTGCTGGGCAGCATCAGCTTGCCGCGTCGGAACATGTCTCCTCCACCGACCGCCGCACCGCGGTCACGAGTCGTTCGAGTTCCGCATCGCTCAGCGTGAGCGGCGGCATGAGCACGAGCACGTCGCCGAGCGGGCGGAGGAACACGCCGTGCGCCCGCGCCGCGCGGCACGCCCGCATGCCGCGCCGTTCCGCCACCGGATACGCGGCCTTCGTGCGGCGGTCCCGCACCAGCTCGATGCCGGCGGCGAGTCCGTACTGCCGGATGTCGCCCACGGCGGGCAGGTCGCGCAACCCCTCGAGCAGGACGGCCAGCCGCGCGATGCGGCTCGGCAGTTCCGCCAGCAGCGGCGTGCGCTCGAAGATATCGAGGGTGGCGTGCGCCGCGGCAGCGGCGAGCGGGTTGGCCGTGTAGGTGTGGCCGTGGAAGAAGGTGCGGCCCGCCGCGGGCTCGCCGAGGAAGGCCGCGAAGATCCGCTCCGTGGCGAGCGTCGCCGCCAGCGGCAGGTAGCCGCCGGTGAGGCCCTTCGCGAGGCACAGCAGGTCGGGCGACACCCCCTCGTGCTCGCTCGCGAACAGCGTGCCCGACCGGCCGAAGCCCACCGCGACCTCGTCCAGGATGAGCAGCGTCCCCGCCTGGTCGGCCAGCTTGCGCACCCGGCGCACGAACCCCGGCGGCTGCACCAGCATGCCCGCGGCGCCCTGCACGCCCGGCTCGAGCACGATCGCCGCCAGCGTGTCCCCGTGCTCGGCGACGAGCCGCTCCAGCTCGGCGAGGCACGCGCCGGCGCACCGCGCGCCGCAACCCTCGCGCTCGCAGCGGTACGCGTAGGGCGAGGGCGCCTGCAGCGTGTCGAACAGCAGCGGCCCGTAGCGCGCGTGGAACAGCGGGATGCCGCCCAGCGACACCGCACCCACCGTGTCGCCGTGATAGGCGTTGGCGAACGTCAGGAACCTGGTGCGCCGACGCCCGCGTCCGCCGTCGGCCTGCTGCCAGTACTGCAGCGCCATCTTGAGCGCCACCTCGACCGCGGTGGAGCCGTTGTCGGAATAGAACACCCGCGTGAGGCCCGCCGGCGCCAGCTCCACCAGCCGCTTCGCGAGCGCCACGGCGGGCGCGGTGGCGTTGCCCAGGAACGTCGCGTGCGCGATGCGGCCGAGCTGCGCGGCGACGGCCGCGTCGAGCTCCGCGCGGCGGTGCCCGAAGAGGTTGCACCACAGCGAGCCCACGCCGTCGAGGTAGCGGCGGCCCTCGACGTCGATGAGCTCGTGCCCCTCGCCGGCGACGATCATCAGCGGGTCGTCGTCGGCGTAGGCGCCGTGCGGGGTGAAGGGGTGCCACGTGTGGGCCGAGTCCCAGGCGCGGAGCTCGGCGGCGGACCAGCCCCCGGTCACGCCTCCACCAGCTCCGCGACGCGGAACCCGGCGTCCTCGATCATCCGGACGTCGCGCTCGTAGCCCGCACCGCCGGTGGTGAGGTAGCCGTTCACGAAGAGCGAGTTGGCCGGCCACAGCGCCAGCGCCTGCAGGTCGCGCAGGTTCACCTCGCGGCCGCCGGCGATGCGGATGTCGCGGGTGGGGTTCACGAGGCGGAACATGCAGAGGATGCGCAGGCAGTCCTGCGGCGAGAGCCGCGGCCGGTCGCCGAGCGGCGTGCCGGGGCGCGGGTCGAGGAAGTTGACCGGGATCGACTCCACCTCGAGCTCGCGCAGCGTGAACGCCAGCTCCAGCCGGTCGTCCTCCGACTCGCCCATCCCCATGATGCCGCCGCAGCACGCCTCGAGCCCCGCCGCTCGGGCGCGCTTCACCGTGGCGACGCGCTCCTCCCACGTGTGGGTCGAGCACAGCTCGCCGTAGTGGCGCTCGGAGCTCTCGAGGTTGTGGTTGAACCGGGTCACGCCCGCGGCGGCGAGCTGCTCCGCCTGGCCGTCCTTCAGCAGCCCGAGGGAGGTGCAGACGTTGATGCGCAGCTCCGCCTTGATGCGCCGCACCGCCTCGCACACCGTGTCGAGGTCGCGCTGCGAGGGACCGCGGGTGGCGGTCACCATGCAGTACTTCACCGCCCCCATCGCGTGCGCCCGGCGCGCGCCCTCCACGAGCTCCTCCACCGTCTGCATCCGGTAGGTGTCGATGCCCGTCTCGTAGCGGGACGACTGCGAGCAGAAGGAGCAGTCCTCGGAACAGCGCCCGCTCTTGGCGTTCTGGAGCACGTGCAGCCGCACGTCGCGCCCGTGGTGGCGGGCGCGGACGCGGAAGGCGGCGTGCAGCAGCGGGAGCAGGTCGTCGTCGGGTGCGTGGAGCACGGCGCGCGCCTCCTCGACGCTCGCCGCCTCCCCGCCGAGCACGCGCTCGGCGAGTTCGTGCCAGCCGGTCACGGAGACTCCGTGGAAGGGATGGCGGAGCTTACGGCACGTGCCCCCGGCGGGGCAAGCGCGTCACGGGGCGGGCGGGGCCGTCGTCGAGGGGCGCTGCAGCATGATCTGCTGCACCGCGCGCAGCCGGCCGCCGAAGTCCAGGGGCGCGAAGTCGAACACCTCGTCGTCGGCGCCCGTCAGGGCGGCCATGGCGCCGGCGGTCGTGCCCTGGCCGATCTGCATCTCGGACTTCGCGAACCGCCGCATCTCGCGGATGTCGCCCACCTTCACCGCGATGAGGGAATCCTGCTGCGACACCTGGAGCTGGTCGTCGGTCAGCTGCTTCAGGCGCACGTCCCAGACGATGCCGCCGTTCTCCAGCGTGATCTGCCAGCGGTCGTCGGATTTCGTCTGCGCCACGGCGGGCGCGGCCAGCACACCCAGGAGGGCGAGGCAGGCGAACACACGGGACATCGGTACTCCTTGGACACGTGGGAAAGGGTCCGTCTCAGCCCATGCTACCGACGAGACCCGGCCAGGTGCCGCTCTTGAGTTTCCCCAGCGTGCCGGGCACGTTTGGGCGGCGGGAGGTCGGGGGCGTAGCTCAGTTGGTAGAGCACGAGACTTTTAATCTCTAGGTCGTGGGTTCGAGTCCCACCGCCCTCACTTACGATAATGACGTGCGCCCCGGATCCCAGCGAGCGATCCGGGGCGCTTGCCGTTCGTCCCCGGCCGGCCCGCGGGAGCCTCGGGCCGGGGCCGGTGGCCGTCCGTGTGCCGTTTCGAGGCTGTCTTGCACTCTTGCGCGTCCCCGGCATTGTCGCATAATAGGACAAGCAGTGGGTGCGGCCGCCTTCCCACCGGGTCCGTTTCATGTCGCAGCTCCTCGAAGGGCCATGCTTCGCCGTCGATGGTGAGGTCTACCGGTGGGAGGACGTCTTCGCGTTCGCGCAGGCGTCGGGCCGCTGGGCGGACCTCGAGCGCTCGGCGCGCGCCGGCGCGGCGTGCGCGATGCACGCCGACGTCTCCCCGGAGGACGAGGAGCGCCTCGAGGCGCTCGTCGATGCCGCCGGCGACGAGTTCCGCTACGAGCGCGACCTCCTCACGGCCGATGAGATGGAGGCGTGGCTGTCCGAGCGCGGGCTGACCGCCCGCTCCTGGCTCGACGCCATTCGCCGGCGCGTCCTCCGCGAGCGGTGGGCCGACCAGCTCGACGACCTCCTCGCCCGCTACCAGCCCACCCCCGACGACGTCGCCGCGGCCCTCGCCGCCGACATGGTGTGCGATGACGTCCACGGCGCCCTCGCCGACAGCCTCGCCGCCGTGGCGTCCGCCGCCGCCGCCGTGGGCGGCCCCGGGCCGGGCCACGACCGGTTCGCCGCGCTGCGCGAGGCCGCCGAGCGGTTCCGGGCCATGGTCGTCACCGACGAGGCGCTGCGCCGCGAGATCGCGTCGCACCAGATGGACTGGGTGCGCATCGACTGCCGCGCGGTGGAGTTCGAGGGGCTGGCGGAGGCGCGTGAGGCCGCCCTCTGCCTGCGCGAGGATGGCCTCCCGCTCGAGGAGGTGGCCGAGTCGGCGCACGTGCCCGTGGGCGCGCTGTCGTTCTATCTCGACGAGATCGACGCCGAGGAGCGCTCCCGCTTCCTGGCGTCGCACGCCGGGGCGGTGGTCGGCCCGATCCCCGTCGACGAGGTGCACATCCTCTACCACGTCGACGCCAAGGTGATGCCCGCGGCCGACGACCCGGCGGTGCGCGCCCGCGCGAGCGCCATCATCTCGTCGCGCGCCGTGACCATCGAGGTCCAGCAGCGCGTGCAGTGGCTGGCCGATCACGCCGGGGCGCGATGACCACCGCCTCCGCCGACGCCATCCTGCAGGGGCTGCCGGTCCTCTCCGGCCTGCCGCCCGACGTGCGCGACCTGGTGGTCGCCAGCTTCGTCCCGGTGAGCTACGGGTTCGGCAAGCTGGTCGTGGCGGAGGGCCAGCCCGCCGACGCGCTCTACGTGCTCGTCAGCGGCCGGGCGCGCGTGGTCAAGCGCGGCGAGAACGGCGACGAGATCTCCCTGGGCACGCTCCGCCCCGGCGAGACGTTCGGCGAGGGCGGCTTCTTCGAGGAGGGCGGCCTCCACCCGGCCACCGTCCGCACCAGCAGCGACGTCGAGGCGCTCCGGCTCGACCGCGCCATGTTCGAGGCCCTGCTCAAGCGCCGGCCCGAGGTGCGCGACTTCTTCGAGCTGCAGGCCCGCCACCGCCATCTCGAGTACTTCTTCCGCCAGTTCACCGACCTGTCGCGCCTCCCCCGGGAGGCGCTGAACGCGTTGCTGCGCGAGCTCGAGCCGGTCGACGTCGCCAAGGGGGCGGTGATCTTCGCCGAGGGCGAGCCCGCCGGGCCGATGTACATCGTGGAGGATGGCCGCTTCCGCGCGCATGCCGGCGTCGATGGCCGCCGGCGCAACGTCGCCTTCTTCCGCCGCGGCGAGTTCTTCGGCGAACGCTCGGTGTTCCGGGACGAGAAGCGCGAGTTCACCGTCGAGGCCGTGGTGCCCGGCCGCCTGCTGCGGCTGACGCGCGAGGCCTACGACACGCTGCTCCGCCAGCACCCCGAGTTCACCGACGCCGTCGAGGCGCGGCTGGGGCAGTACGACTTCCAGCATACGGCGCAGATCCCGATCGACCTGTTCCAGGAGCTGCTCCCCGCCGAGGCGGCGGTCGTCGACAAGGTCAGCGAGACCCAGGTCGACCAGGACCTGACGCAGGTCTGGGCGGTGCCCGCGCAGGCGCGCGTCCCGACCGGCGCGCCCGCGGGCGACGGCGCGGCCGGTACGGCCGAGCTGCCGACGGCCACCGCGACGCCCGCCGCCGAGCCGAAGGAGGTGCGCTCCTTCAAGCGGCGCATCTTCGGGTTCCCGCACATCCATCAGGTGGACGAGATGGACTGCGCGGCCACCAGCCTCGCCATCGTCTGCCGCCACTTCGGCAAGAACCTCAGCCTGGCGCGCATCCGCCAGCTGGTGCACACCGGGAACGACGGCGCGAGCCTGCGCGCCATCTGCGAGGGCGCCAACGAGCTCGGCCTCTCGGCGCGCGCCGTGAAGGCCTCGCCGACCGGACTCTCGCAGCTGCCGCTGCCGGCCATCGTGCACTGGGATGGCAACCACTGGGTGGTGCTCTACGACGTGAGCGACACCCACGTGCGCATCTCCGACCCCGCCATCGGCAAGCGGCGCATGACGCGCGCCGACTTCGAGGCGAAGTGGAGCGGGTTCGCCGCGCTGTTCGACTACACCGACCGCTTCGAGCAGAACGTCGAGGCGAGCCCCGGCATCGCGTGGATCCTGCCGTTCTTCAAGCCCTACAAGGGGCTGCTGGCCCAGGCCACCGGGCTCGCGCTCATCGTCAGCCTGCTCGAGATGGTGATCCCGGTCTTCACCCAGGTCATCGTCGACCGCGTGGTGGTGGAGCGCGACGTCACCCTGCTGCGCGTCCTGGTGCTCAGCATGGGGGCCATGCTCGTCTTCACGCTCCTGGCCACGCTGGTGCAGCGCTACCTGCTCTCGTTCACCGCCGTCCGGGTCGACGCGGCCTCGCTCGACTTCCTGATGCGCCGGCTCCTCAGCCTGCCGATGAGCTACTTCACCACCCGCCGCACCGGCGACATCCAGCGCCGCCTCGCCGGCATCTGGGAGGTGCGCCAGTTCCTGGTGGAGCACGGCGTGGAGGCGCTCACCGCCGTGGCGCAGCTGCTCGCGGCCATCGTGCTGATGTCCGTCTACAGCGGCAAGCTGACGCTGGTGTTCCTCTCGACGGTGCCGCTGTTCATCGTGCTGATGCGGTTCTCGGCGAAGAAGCTCTTCCCGCTCTACGCCGAGCTGGAGGAGTCGCTGGGCCGCTACCAGTCGTTCCAGATCGACGCCATCAAGGGCATCGAGACGGTGAAGTCGCTGGGCGCCGAGCACAACTTCCGCGAGCTGATGCTGCGGCAGTCCCTCGGCGTCATCCGCAAGCGGTTCAAGGCCGACTTCACGATGATGTCCTACACGGGCACGATCCACTCGGTCACGCTGCTGAGCGTGGTGCTGTTCCTGCTCGTCGGCGCCACCGAGGTCATGCAGGGGCGGATGTCGATCGGCGCGCTGGTGGCGTTCAACGCCCTCGTGGCGCTGGCCAACCAGCCCATCATCATCCTCCTCAACCTCTGGGACGAGGTGCAGCACGCGCAGGTGCTGCTCAACCGGCTCGACGACATCTTCCAGCAGGAGCCGGAGCAGGGGCACGACCGTGCGCGCCTGACCCCGGTGCGCTCGCTCGAGGGCCGGATCAGCTTCCGGCAGATGGGCTTCCGCTACGGCGGCAGCGAGTCGCCGCCGATCCTCGAGGACCTCACCATCGAGATCCCGCCGAACACCAAGGTGGCCATCGTCGGCCGCAGCGGCTCCGGCAAGACCACGCTCATCAAGTGCCTCTCGGGGCTGCTCGAGCCCACCACCGGCACCATCCTGTACGACGGGCTCGACATGAAGACGCTCAACCACCGCGACCTGCGGCGGAAGATCGGCTTCGTGCTGCAGGAGAACCACCTCTTCGACGACACGATCGCGCGCAACATCGCCTTCGGCGAGGAGGAGCCCGACATGGACAAGGTGATGTGGGCGGCCCAGGTGGCGAGCGCGCGCGAGTTCGTCGAGCGGCTGCCGCTGGGCTACGAGACCAAGATCGGCGAGTCCGGCCTCGCCCTCTCGGGCGGGCAGAAGCAGCGCGTCGCCATCGCGCGCGCCGTGTACCAGCGGCCGCCCGTGCTGATCTTCGACGAGGCCACCAGCGCCCTCGACACCGAGTCGGAGCGCGCGGTGAAGGAGAACCTCGACCAGCTCCTCACCGGCCGCACTTCCTTCGTCATCGCCCACCGGCTCAGCACCGTCCGCGACGCCGACCTGATCCTCGTGCTCGAGAAGGGCCGACTGGTGGAGCAGGGCAACCACGACGAGCTCATGGAGCGCCAGGGGCTCTACTACTTCCTCGTCAGCCAGCAGCTGTCGCTCTGACGATGCCAGCCCCCGCCGACGCCTCCGAGCTGCCGTTCCTCGAGACGGACCCGCCCCACTGGGTGGCGCGGGGCCTGTCGCGGATCATCCTCGCGATGACCGTGCTGCTGGTTCTCGCCGCGCTCGTCGTGCACGTGCCCGAGACCGTCACGGGCCGCTTCACCCTCGTGCCGGTCAACGGCACCGACCCGGTGCGGACCCTCAAGGAGGGCGTCGTCATCGGCGTGCACGTCCGCGAGAGCGACACCGTGGCGCAGGGGGCGCCGCTCTTCGTGCTGCGCTCCTCGTCCGCCCTCGACCGCGGCACCGAGCGGCGCACCCTCGAGACCTCGGCGCGGGTCAACGCCGAGCGGCTCATCGTCCTGCGCACCGAGCGCGAGGTGCGCGATCGCGCCGACGTCGCGGAGATGGAGCGGCTGCACGGACGCATCGGCTTCCTCGAGCGGCAGATCAAGTCGAAGGAGCGCCGGCTCGCGCTGCTGCGCGAGATCGCCGACAGCTCCCGCGACGGCGCGGCCCGCGGCGCGCTGGCCCGGTTCGAGGCCAGCCGGCTCGAGCTCGACTACCGCACGCTCGAGGAGGAGCTGCAGGCCGCCAACAACGAGCTCGCCGAGTCGCGGGAGGACATCGCCCGGGTGCAGCGCGAGCAGCGGCTGCGCGAGCTCGAGTTCGACCAGGCGCGCCGCACCCTCGAGGAGTCGCTCGAGACCCAGGGCATCCGGCTCTCGTCGCTCCGCACCGACCTCGCCGACATCACCGACAGCGGCGTCGTGCTGCGGGCGCCGTGCGCCGGCACCGTGCTGCGCCTCCGGGTGAACGCCCCCGGCGCCGTGGTGCGCGAGGGCGACATGCTCGGCGAGCTGGCCTGCCGCGGCGAGAAGCTCCAGGCGGAGCTCATGCTGCCGCAGAACGGCGTGCCGCTGGTGCAGGCGGGGCAGGGGGTCAAGCTCAAGTTCGACGCCTTCCCCTACCAGCGGTACGGCGTGCGCTTCGGCGAGGTGAAGTGGCTGGGGCCCGCGGGCGCGGGCGTGGCCGACAGCGCCGCGTTCCGGGCGCTGGTGAACCTGCCCGAGACCGAGATCCGGGTGCGCGGCCAGATGCGCCCGCTGCTCGCCGGGATGGGAGGCTTCGCCGACATCGTCGTGGGGCGGCGCTCGCTGCTCAGCTACGCCTTCGAGCCGCTCCGCGCGCTGCGCGAGAGCTTCGCCGAGCCGCCCCCCAAGCCGCCCACCTGATGGAGAGCTGGCTCAACGGGGCGGGGGTGCCTGACTGGCACCACACGCTCGACGACTTCCGCAGCGACGACGAGGCGATGGCCACCTGCCTCAACCTCGCCCGCACCGCCGCGCGCACCGAGCTGCCCATCCTCATCCTGGGCGAGACGGGCACCGGCAAGACGCTCCTCGCCCGCGCCATCCACAACTCCTCGCCCCGCGCGGCGGCGTCGTTCGTCGCCTTCAACTCGGCGGCGCTGAGCGACACCCTCCTCGACAGCCAGCTGTTCGGCCACGAGAAGGGCGCCTTCACCGGCGCCATCAAGCGGGTGAAGGGCAAGTTCGAGCAGGCCGATCGCGGCACGCTGTTCCTCGACGAGATCGCCGACATGAGCGCCGCCGCGCAGGCCAAGATCCTGCGCGCCGTGGAGTACGGCGAGTTCGAGCGGCTCGGCAGCGAGGAGCTCATGCACGCCGACGTGCGCCTGGTGAGTGCCACCCACCTGCCGCTCGCCACCTACCTGCAGCGGGACCACTTCCGGAAGGACCTCTTCTACCGCATCAGCGGCATCACCCTCCGGCTCCCCCCGCTGCGCGAGCGGCCCAACGACCTGCGCTCCATCATCGCCTCCGCCATCCAGTCGGCGAGCACGCAGCAGAAGAAGGAGATCGTGGGCCTGAGCCGCGCGGCCGCCGACCGGCTGTTCGAGTACCACTGGCCGGGCAACCTGCGCCAGCTGCAGCGCGTGCTGCACACGGCGGTGGCGCTGGCGCAGAGCGAGGTGATCGCCCCCGAGGACCTGCTGATCGAGACGTCGACGGAGGAAGTGCACGTCGTCGAGGCCGAGTCCTCCCCATCGTCGTCCAATGGCGGCAACGGCGCGGCCGGCCCCGACGGCGACCTCACGCTCGCGTCCGCCGAGTACCACCACATCCACGTGGTGCTCGACCGCTTCCGCGGCAACAAGCGACGCACGGCGCGCGCCCTCGGCGTGTCCCGCTCGACCCTCGACCGCAAGCTGCGCGAGCATCAGAGCCCGCACGCGGAGTAGTCGCACTTCGAGACCTCGAGTCTCGTCATGAGGCACCACGATGGTCTTATCCTGAGCCCATGAATTCGGTGCCCGGCGCGTGCCTTCCCTGCAACCCATTATGTCACTTGAGGATGGCATGTCGCTGGGGATCCGGCACGTGCGTTGCCATTCTGCAGAGCAACCAGCAGGGCCGGCGCCTCACACTCACAAGGATCGATCAATGGCCGACAAGAAGAAGCCCGCCACGAAGGATCTGCCGACCAAGACCGTGCCGACCAAGGATGCCTCGAAGGTGAAGGGTGGCCGGTACAAGGGCCTGACCATCTGATTCGAAGTGGTGACGCGGGCCGGTCGTCGCGGTTCCAGTCGATCTCTCCGATCACGTCATGAGTCCCGCGCTCCCCGCTTCGGCGGACGGAACGCGGGACTCATGGCATGCGCGGACTTCATGGTATGGTATCGGTATGAGGCCGGCGGTCGCGTCGTGGTACCCACGATGGTCCCGCGCCGAGTCCACGTGTGTCGGACGCAAAATGCTCGATCCCAGGTAAGTCGTTATGGCTCAACCGAGTCGTGCC
>DASUOW010000114.1:0-3316 GCA_036276435.1 Gemmatimonadales bacterium | reverse complement strand
CCGGGCGTCGCTGCGGTGTCGGCGGGCGCGTGGCGCGTGGTGCTGCTGCTGCTCACGATCCCCGTGGTGTTCTGGGCGGGCCGGCACTTCTACGTGCGCGCCTGGTCCGCGATCCGCCACGGCGGCGCCGACATGAACGTGCTCATCGCGCTCGGCACGGGCGCGGCGTTCACGTTCAGCGTGGCGACGACGCTCTTCGCGGACTGGTTCGTCGGGCACGGGCTGGAGCCCGCCGTCTACTACGAGGCGGTGAGCGGCATCATCGCGCTCATCCTCGTGGGCAACTTCCTCGAGGAGCGCGCCAAGGGTCGCGCGTCGGACGCGCTCAAGCGGCTGATGCAGCTCCGGCCCGCCACGGTCCGCGTGCTGCGCGGCGCCGCCGAGGTGGATGTCCCCGTCGAGGAGCTCCGGCCCGGCGACGAGTTCCGCGTGCGGCCCGGCGAATCGATCGCGGCCGACGGCGTGGTGGTGGACGGCCGCAGCACGGTGGACGAGTCGATGCTTACGGGGGAGCCGCTGCCGGTGGCGCGCGTCGCGGGCGAGCGCGTGGTGGGCGGCACGGTGAACCGGACCGGCGCGCTGCGCGTGCGGGTGACGCGGGTGGGCGCCGACACGGTGCTCGCGCGCATCGTGCGGCTCGTGCGCGAGGCGCAGGAGACGAAGGCCCCCATCCAGCGCCTCGCCGACCGTATCGCGGCGGTGTTCGTGCCGGTGGTGATCGTGATCGCGCTCGCCGCGGGGGCGGCGTGGCTGGTGTGGGGCCCGTCGCCGGCCTACCTGCACGCGCTGGTGGCGGTGGTGACGGTACTCATCATCGCGTGCCCGTGCGCCATGGGGCTCGCGGTGCCGACGGCGGTGATGGTGGGCACCGGGCGCGGCGCCGAGCTGGGCCTGCTGGTGCGCGGCGGCGAGGCGCTGCAGCGCGCCGAGGGCATCGACGTGGCGCTGCTCGACAAGACGGGCACGGTCACCGAGGGGAAGCCGCAGGTGGTCGAGACGGTGCTCGCCCCCGGGGCGCCGGCGGCCGTGCCGGACACGTGGTGGCTGCTGCGCTTCGCCGCCGCCATCGAGCGGGCGAGCGAGCACCCGCTCGCGGAAGCGGTGGTGAACGCCACCGGCAACGTCGACCTGCCGCCGGCCGAGGACATCGAGATCCTCGTGGGGCGCGGTGTCACGGGGCATGTGGAAGGACATCGCGTCGCCATCGGCAGCGAGGCGATGCTCTCGGCGCTCGGCGTGGATGCAACGCCGCTCGAGGCACGGGCGCGTGCCGCGCGCGAGAAGGGCGCCACCACGGTGTTCGTCGCGGTCGACGGCGTACTGGCCGGTGTCCTCGCCATCGCCGACCCGATCCGCGCCACGAGCGCCGAGGCGGTGCGCGAGCTGACGCGCCTGGGCATCGACGTGGTACTTCTCACCGGCGATCGCCGCGATACGGCCGAGGCCGTGGCGCGGCAGGTGGGCATCGACCGGGTCGAGGCCGAGGTGAGCCCTGAGCACAAGCTCGACGTGGTGAAGCGCTATCAGGCCGAAGGCCGGCGGGTGGCGATGGTGGGCGACGGACTCAACGACGCCCCGGCGCTCGCCGCGGCCGATCTCGGCGTCGCGATGGGCGGCGGCACCGACGTGGCGATGGAGACGGCGAGCGTCACGCTCATGCGTGGCGACCCGCGCGGCGTGGCGCAGGCGCTGTCGCTGACGCGCCAGACGATGCGCATCATCCGGCAGAACCTGGGCTGGGCGTTCGTCTACAACATCATCTGCATCCCGATCGCGGCGGGCGCCCTCTACCCGGCGTTCGGGCTCCGGCTCTCCCCTACCCTCGCGGCGGCGGCGATGGCGCTGTCGAGCGTGAGCGTGGTGAGCAACAGCCTGCGACTCCGAGGATTCGGCAAGTGACCGACGAGACCATTCCCGCCACCTGCGCCTGCGGCGCCCGTCCCGGCGACGGCGCCCACGCCGTGGCCGTGGACCCCGAGATCAAGCACGCCGTCCTCACCCGGCTGCGGCGCATCGAGGGCCAGATGCGCGGACTGCAGCGCATGGTGGAGGAGGAGCGCTACTGCGCCGACGTGCTCACCCAGGTCGCGTCGGTGCAGGAGGCCCTGCGGGGGGTGAGCCGCGAGCTGCTGGCCAACCATCTTCGCCACTGCACCACCGCCGCCATCCGCTCGGGCGACCCGGCGCAGGCCGAGACGGTCTACGCCGAACTGCTCGACCTCGTGCAGCGCACCTCCCGCTGAGCCGGCCCCACGGATTTCCCGCTGGCAGGCATCGGGAACTCCGACCCCGCGCCGCTGGTCAAAAATTGGCATTTGCCCTTCTCGGCCCCGAGTGGTAGCGTAGGGACGTCCCAGAAATGGGCCCCGGCGACATGCCTCCCCTGTCGCCTCCGAAAGGAAGTCATCAGCATGGTACGCCGGAGTTCGCGGCGGCTCGCGGAAGCGGAGCCACCGCGCGAGGCGGCAGGTGCCCTCTCGCTCGATGAACGGTCCCTGGTGCGAGGCGAGCTCGCGCCCGGCGAGACGGTGCTCGCCACCGTCCGCGCTTGGGACGGGGAAATGCGACTCGCCTGGGCCCTGAGTCCCACGCGGGTGCTCGTCGCGCAGGTCGAGCGCGGCGTGCCGCGCATCACCGCCATTCCCCTCGACGACATCGTCCGCCTCGATTCCCAGCCGGCCGGCATCGGCTCGGCGCTCTGGCTCTACACCCACGACCAGCTGTTCGGGCTGCACCTCGCCAACGAGCAGGAAGCCGAGTGCTTCGTGCAGGGCGTCGAGATGCTGCAGCGCGAGGCGATGGTGCTCCGCATCGTCAAGTAGTTTCCGTTCGGCCCCGGGCACAGCCGCCCGATCGTCCCTCGATGATCCTCACCGATTTCTCGCTCCCCGATCCGCCCGTCTGGCGGTGCTTCACCGATCGCGTCATGGGCGGCCGCTCGGACGCCACCGCGACCGTCACCGAGGTGCAGGGCCGGCGGGCGCTCCTGCTCTCAGGCCACGTGAGCCTCGAGAATCGCGGCGGGTTCGTGCAGGCGGCGCTGCAGCTCGGCGAAGGTCGCGCGCGGTTCGACGCGACACGCTTCCGCGCGATCCGGCTGACGGTGTGCGGCGAGGCGCCGGCCACGCTGATCCACCTGCGGAGCGCCGACACGATCTTCCCCTGGTCGCACTACGCGGCCCCGTTCGAGCTGCCGCGGACGTGGGGCGAGGTGGAGGTGCCGTTCGAGGCGTTCGAGCCGTCGGGGATGGTGCGGGGGCTGGATCGGTCGGGGCTGACGCGGATCGGGGTGGTGGCGGGGAAGATGGTGGGGAGG
>DASUOW010000113.1:0-8188 GCA_036276435.1 Gemmatimonadales bacterium | reverse complement strand
GGGACGCCCGGCATCCGACGAGTGCCAGGAGTGCCAGCAGCAGGCGACCTGCGTCAGCGCGCCGCATGCGGCCTCTCCGGCATGGGCAGCAACGGCACGCCGTACGACTCGAGCACCTCCCGGATCTCCGCCCGCCGGCGCGCGAGGACGCGATCGACGTCGCGGCGCAGGGCCGCGTCGTCCTTCCGCACGCCCATCGCGATCGCGAAGCTGAGCGGGACCCCGGCGGTCGCCTCCTCCTCGGGCACGGGCGTGACCCGGAGGCCGTGCGGCTGCCTCTTCGCGGCGTAACCCGCCAGCGGGCCCCACGCGATCGCCACGTCCACCTCGCCGCGCACCACCGCCTCCACGAGGCGCGCCGGCGGATCGGGCTCGCGATAGTCGCCCTGCAGCAGGTAGCCGCGCACGTTGTCGACGATGCCGAGTCGCGCGAGGGCGACGGCGGGGGGCACGCTGGCGTAGTCGTCGCCGACGGCGTGGACGCCGATGCGCAGTTCCCGCAGTCGCGGGTCGCCCAGCGACGAGAGCGGCGGCGCCTCAGCCCGCGTCACGAAGACGTACGCCGAGCGGTAGTAGGGCGCGGTGGTCGCCACCGCCTCGAGATCGGCGGGCACCCCGGGGATCAGGTCGCATCGCGCCGCGCCGAGCGTCTGGCGCACGAAGCCGCGGCGCTGTGCCCACCAGGTGAACTCGAGGCGCGCGCCGAGGTCGCGCGCCACGAGGGCGGCGAGGCGGTTCTCGAACCCGCGTCCCCGCGCATCGGAGAACGGCATGTTGTTCGGATCGGCGCAGACGCGCAGCGTGCGTGGGGCCGCCGCGCCGGTGGCGAGGCAGGCCACGAGCGCCAGGAGCGGGCCCCGCGCCGTGCGCATCACGGCGCGACCGCCGTCGTCAGGGCCACGGTGGTGTCTCCCGTCGCCGGGCCGTCGAGCGCGAAGACGTGCACGGCACCGCCCTGGGCGGTGTACTCCGGGAGGTCCTTCATCGCGTTCGCGAAGCCGAGCGCGATGAACGGATCCACCTCGGGCATGATGCCGAGCGCGGCCGCGCCGGCCCAGCCGCCGACGCCGGAGAGCACCGCCACGTACTGGCGTCCGTCCCGGCCGCGGTACGTCACCGGCTGGCTGATGATCCCCGAGCCGACCTGCTGCTGCCACAGCAGCTTGCCGTCGTGCGCGTCAACCGCCTTGAACCACCGGTCCATCGTGCCGTAGAACACCACGTCGCCCGCCGTGACCACGGTGCCGCTCCACACGGGGAAGCGCTCCTTGATCACCCACGCGGCACGGCGCGCCACCGGGTCCCACGCCGTCACCAGTCCACGGTGTCCGCCGGGCCCTGCGTACATCTTGACCCGCGCGCCGACGTAGGGAGTACCCGCGATGTAGCCGGTCTGCCCGCCCTCGTAGTCCATGCACAGGTTGTTGTGCGGGATGTAGAGCAGCCCCGTCCGCGGCGAGAAGGACGACGGCTGCCAGTCCTTGAGGCCCGGCGCGGCGGGACACACGTCGCGCGCCTGGCGGTTGCCGGTCCGCTTCTCTTCGTTGAGGACTGGCCGGCCCGTCTGCAGGTCGATGCCGCTGGCCCAGTTCACGTGGCCGTAGGCGTCGGCGGAGAGGATCTCGCCCGTCTCGCGGTCCATGACGTAGAGGAAGCCGTTCCGCTCGGGACGCAGCAGCACCTTGCGCACGCCGCCGTCGACGGCCAGGTCCACGAGGACGCTCTCGTTCACGCCGTCGTAGTCGTGCTCGTCGTGCGGGACGAACTGGTAGGCCCACCGCACGCGGCCGGTGCGCGCGTCGCGCGCGAGGACCGACGAGGCCCACTTGTTGTCGCCCGGGCGCATGGCGGGGTTCCAGACGCCGGGATTCGACGTGCCGTGGTAGATGAGCCGAAGCTCGGGATCGTACGAGATCCAGCCCCACACCGCGCCGCCGCCGATCTTCCACTGGTCCACGGGCCACGTCGTGACGCCGAGGTCGCGTCCCTGCTCGGAAGGGTAGAACGGCCGGAAGTCGTCGCCGATGAGCACGTCGGCGTCAGGCCCGGTGTTGTAGCCGCGCCAGGCGATCTTGCCCGACGCCGCCTCCAGCGCCGTGATCCATCCGCGCACGCCGAACTCGCCGCCGCTGTTGCCGACGTACACGAGGCCGTCGGCCACCAGCGGCGCCATGGTCATCGACTCGCCGCGGTTGATCTCGCCGAGCTTGACCTTCCAGAGCTCCTTGCCGGTCTTCGCGTCCACCGCGACCGTGTGTGCGTCGAGCGTGTTGATGAAGACGCGGCCGTCCTCGTACGCGGCGCCGCGGTTGACCACGTCGCAGCACGCCACGCCCTGCGCGGCGCGCGCCGTGCCGGGATCGTACTTCCACTTCTGCTGGCCGGTGACGGGGTCGAGGGCGTAGAGCAGGTTGGGATGCGGCGTCACCACGAACATGGCGCCGTCGGCGACGATCGGTGCGGCCTCGTGACCGCGGAGCACGCCGGTGGAGAACGTCCAGGCGAGGCGCAGCCGCGCCACGTTCTCCCGGGTGATGCCGTCGAGAGCGCTGAAGCGCGTGCTGGCCCAGTCGCGGGCGGGGATGCGCCAGTCGTCCGCCTCGGATGGACCGCGTGCGGCGGCGCTCGGCTGGAGCCCGCTTCCGGTGGGCGCGCCGGCCGCCGTGTCGACCGCTGCTCCACCATCTCGTCCGTCGGTACCGTCGCAGGCGGCAAGCGTGAGGAGCAGGAGCAGGATCCGGAGGCGCATCTCGATCCCCGGCGGGCGGCGGGTACCTCGGCCCTAACGGGCGGCGACTCGACGCGCGAGCGATGTCGTTCGCGCGCCGCTCCCTGCTCTACCCCCGCCTCTCGCCCGTGTTCAGGTGCTCAGCGCGACTTCACCAGCACGGGCCCGAGCCGGATCCACTGGTTCACCGGCACCGCGTTCGTACCGCCGCCGTAGATCGGGTTGATCTCCAGCCGGTTCACCGAGGCCACCTGTCCGACGTCGAAGAACTTCGCGTTGGTCCAGGTGCCCTCGAGCCGGCCGTCCACCCAGATCTTCAGCGTGCCGTTGGCCAGGCCCGGCGTATTGGCGAGCTGCAGGTACTCGAGCTGGTGCCAGCGGCCGTCGTTGAGGTTGTTCGCGAAGGTCTCGGGCACCTTGTAGCGGTTGTAGGGGTTCTGCGGCTCGTACGTGGGCCACAGCTGGTTGCCGCCGACGCCGTCGTTGACCATGAGGCCGACCATGTGGTTGAGCTTCGCGTTCGCCGCCAGGTCGCTCTTCAGGTAGAAGATCTTCTGCCCCACGTTGCCGTTGAGCGTGTAGCCGGGTGAGAACCGCACCCACATGCCGACGTACAGGTAGCCCGTATTGAGCGAGGGCGACCACCACAACGGGCCGTTGCCGGTCCAGTTCGGGTGGTTGCCGATCTTCGTGGCCGCATAGCCGCCGGTGAGGCCAGCCGGAAGCCGCAACTCGAGGGACGAGGGCACCGTGCCCGGCGTGCTCGCGTCCGCCACCACCGCCGCCTGCCGGCCCCACTCCCGGTACGGATCGTCGTCGCCCCAGTCCACGAGGTGGGTGCCGTTGTCCGTCTCGTAGATCGGGTCGCGGCGATACGGAATCGGCTGCGACCACGTCAGGCTCGCCATCGTCGTCCAGCCGGAGAGCGGCGCGTTGACGAAGTCAGCGGGCGCGGTGGTGGTCGGCACCGTGATCGTCACCGACGAGGTGTCGGCGTGCGTGCCGGAGGCCGCGACGACGCGGAAGGTCCCGCCCGTCGTGCCCGCCGTGTAGAGCCCGCCGCTCGAGACGCTTCCGCCGGTCGCGGACCACGTCAGCGCGGGCGCGGTCGTGGTGCCGTCGCTCCACGTCGCCGCCACGGCGAACTGCTGGATCCCGCCGGCGACGAGCGCGGCGGTCGCCGGCGTCAGCACCAGCGACGTGAGCGTGCGGACGGAAGTCGTGGTCACGGTGACTGTTACCACGGAGGTATCGGAGAGGTTGCCGCTGGAGGCCACCACGCGGTACGTGCCGCCGGCGGTGCCTGCACTGTAGAGGCCGGTGCTGCTGATGCTGCCGCCGGTCGCGCTCCAGGTCGGCGTGACCGCCGAGGTGGAGCCGTCGGCCCGGCGCCCCGACGCGGCGAACTGCTGCGTCGCCCCCGCCGCGACCGAGACCTGCGACGGCGTGACGTCGAGTGCGATGAGGTTCTTGCGCACGGCAGCGAGGCGCGGCGCCGAGGGAGGCTCGAGCGCGTCCGTCGTGTCGGTGGAGGACGAGCAGGCCATGAGGCTCGCGAGGAGCGCGAGCAGGGGCAGGTGGGTACGGCGCATGTCGATTGTGTCCGGGGAAGTGGTTCGCCGCCCCCGGAACGCACGGCGTGCACCGCCGGCCGCCCCTCAGATTTCAGACATGCACTGCATTGCGACAGACGCGGCCGACCCGAGCGGAATTCGACGCGCCCACCCGTCAAACGCGACTGGGGCTGCCGCAATTCCGGTGTTCCGCAGCGGTGTGATAGCGCCACGGCATCAGGCGGAGCGCACGCTGGCCGCTCACGCGTTCACGATATCTGCGCAGGGACTCCGACGGCGCTCGTCGGCGGATCGCGCGATTTGCCGCGCATCGACGCATCGTGCCCCGCCCCAGGCACCTCCGCGACGTTCACCAGTACCACCCTTCGATGCCCCTGTCACGGCACGACCGCCCCACATCCCGGAGGGACCCATGCCCGAACCCCTCGCGATGCAGACCGACGACCTCGAGCACTGCATCGACGAATGCACCAACTGCCACGCCATCTGCCTCGAGACGGTCCAGCACTGCCTCAAGCTGGGCGGCGAGCACGCCGCGCCGGAGCACATCGAGCTCCTCTTCGACTGCGCCCAGATCTGCCAGACCTCGGCGGACTTCATGCTGCGCGGCTCGCCGCGCCACGTGCTGACGTGCGCCGCCTGCGCGGAGATCTGTCGCGCCTGCGCCGACGAATGCGACCGCCTGGGCCGCAACGACGAGATGATGCAGCTCTGCGCCGAGGAGTGCCGCCGCTGCGCCGAGGCGTGCGCCCGCATGGCGGGGTGAGGCGCAATGCACGAGGGGCCCCGCACCGGTGCGGAGCCCCTCACATCCCGCCGGAGGTGATCGGCGGGCCGATCAGGCCGACGCGAACTTCTTCAGCTTGAACGCCCCGAGCACGAGCAGGATGCCGAACAGCGTGGCGTAGGCGCCGATCACGGTGATGAGCGCCAGCGCCCCGGCGCCCGGCCGCGCGATGAGCAGCACACCGAACAGGATCGACGCGATTCCCGCCGCGATGATCCAGCCCTCGCCCTCGATCTCCTTCCGCACCCGGATCGCCGTCACCGTCTCGAGCAGGCCCGTGATGATCGCGTTCGCCGCGATGAACATCAGCAGCACGAGGGCCGTGATGCCCGGCGAGCGGAACGTCAGCACGCCCAGCACCACGCCCGCGAGTCCCTGCAGCAGCCACACCCACCAGTGATCGCTGTCCTTGCGCAACGCGATCGCACCGGCGATGCCCAGCACGCCGCTCACGACGGCGAACACGGCGAAGGTGAACACCAGCGCCGCGATCGTGGCGGCCGGCGCGACGAACGCCAGCACGCCGAAGGCGAGCGCGGCGAGGCCGCGCAGCAGGAACACCCACCAGTACTTCGCGAGCATGGCACGGATCACGGAAACCCCCGGACTGGAGAGAAGGCGGACCTCAGGGCGTCCAGATTACCGTCCGCCGCCGGCCCCGCACAGTGGCCTTCAGGCCAACGCATCCCCCGCCAGGGCCGCGAGGACGCGCCGCATGCGCGCCTTCACGTCCGCCGCCAGCAGCTGGATGTCGGCCCGGCCGGTCAGGCCGAGCATCGCCTCCGGATCGAGCGCCGACACGACGCTCTGGTCCGGTTGGTCTCCGGCGTACACCACCACGTTGCACGGCAGGAGCAGCCCGATGTCGCGTTCCGCCGTCAGCGCCTGGTACGCCAGCGGCGGGTTGCACGCGCCGAGAATCACGTAGGGGCGGAACTCGACGTCGAGCTTCTTCCTGAGCGTCGCCCGCATGTCGATCTCGGTGAGCACCCCGAAACCCTCGGTCGCGAGGGCGGCCCGTACCGCCTCCACGGCGCGCTCGTAGGGCAGCGGCACGGTGACGGCGAGCCCGTAGGGCGTGGTCTGTTCCACTGGCATGCGATCCTCCTGGCGGCCCGCCATCACGCCTTCCCTGTCGCGACCTTGCCGCGGCAGCCGAAGAGCCCGAAGTACCCGAGGATGCGCTCGAGCGGGCAGAAATGGGTGAAGCTCGACTGGATCAGGTTGAACCCGACGAAGGCCGTGAACAGGTACCAGAGCGGGTTCACCCAGTGGCCCAGCGCGAGCGAGAGCAGGATGAAGGTGCCGGCGAACCGGCGGATGATGATGTCATTGCACATGATCGGGCCTCCAGGACACGGGAATCATACCATCGCTTCCACGGGCATCAGTGCCGCGTGGATGCGCTCGCCCGGCACGCACTCCCGGCTGCAGTGGCCGACGGCGTCGAGCACCGCGCGCGCGCGATCGTCCGGCGCGAGCGAGAAGAACACCACGGAGTCGCCGGGCCACGCACGGCTGCCCTCGCGGCGACCGGTCGAGCCCGCCCCGTGCGCCCGGGGCATCTCCGTATACCCTTCCACGTGATGGCGCTCGAGCAGGTCGGGCACCAGCTCCGCCCGCGGCCCGCCATACACGATCAGCAGCATCTTCATACGCCCACCTCCTCGGCCGCGTGTGTGTGCGTGCGTGGAGCCGCTTCCGGGGTCGCGGGAGCAGCGGGGGCTTCCTGCCTCCGCCGCAGCTCCCAGTAGAGCAGCGGCACCACCACCATCGTGAGCCCGGTGGCGACGATCGCGCCGCTCATGAGCGCCACCGCCAGCCCCTGGAAGATCGGGTCGAGCACCATCACGAGCCCGCCCGCCACCACCGCCGCCGCGGTCAGCGCGATCGGGCGGAAGCGCACGGCGCCGGCCTCGATCACGGCCCGCTCGAGCGACTCGCCACGCTCCTCGGCGAGCTGGATGAAGTCCACCAGCAGGATCGAGTTGCGCACGATGATGCCCGCCAGCGCGATCATGCCGATCATCGACGTCGCCGTGAAGAACGCGCCCGTCACGGCGTGCCCCGGCAGGATGCCGATGAGCGTGAGCGGGATCGGCGCCATGATGACCAGCGGGATCGTGAACGACTGGAACCAGCCCACCACCAGCACGTAGATCAGCACCAGCACGATCGCGAACGCGAGCCCGAGGTCGCGGAACACCTCGATGGTGATCTGCCACTCGCCGTCCCACTTCATCGCCGTCTCGTCGACCGTCTCCGGCGCCACCGCGTTGTAGCGCCGGATCTCGGCGCCCCGC
The DNA here is from genome assembly GCA_036276435.1 of Gemmatimonadales bacterium. Taxonomy (GTDB): domain Bacteria; phylum Gemmatimonadota; class Gemmatimonadetes; order Gemmatimonadales; family GWC2-71-9; genus JAGGAG01. Next base: position 796 of record DASUOW010000113.1, on the reverse strand, counting down.
ACCCGGATGTCGTCCAGCGCCTTGTTCATGGCGAGGATGGCGTACACCGGCGCCTCGATCGACCCGGCCACGTCGCCCGTCACGTAGACCACCGGGCGCAGGTCCTTGCGGTGCCGCGCGACGCTCCGCGTCGCGGAGTCCACGGTCACGAACCGCGCGAGCGGCTGCGGCCCCATCGACGTCGCCACCGGCAGCCCCAGCAGCGCCTCGAGCGAGGAGCGCGACTCGAGCGGCAGCCGCGGCACGATCGTCACGGCGTCCTTCGCGCGCGCCCCCGGCGCCACGCCGGCCGCCACGCCCGACTGCGCGAGGTACACCGTCTGTACCAGCTGCTCCACGCTTGCGCCGGCCTGCGCCGCGCGCACGCGGTCGATGTGGAACCGGAGCTTCTGCTGCGGCGCCTCCACCGTCCAGTCCACGTCCACCACGCCCTCGGTGCGCTCGAACACCTCACGCACGCGGGTCGCCGCCTCGAGGCGCGCCGAGTCGTCGGCCGCGTAGATCTCGGCGACGAGCGTCGAGAGCACGGGCGGGCCCGGCGGGATCTCCGCCACCTTGGCGCGCGCGCCGTAGTTGCGCGCGATCGAGTCGATCGCCGGTCGCACCGCGACCGCGATGTCGTGGCTCTGCCGCGACCGGTCGTGCTTGGGCGTCAGGTTCACCTGCACGTCGGCGACGTTGGCGCCCCGGCGCATGAAGTAGTGGCGCACGAGGCCGTTGAAGTTGAACGGCGCGGCGGTGCCGGCGTAGATCTGGACGTCTTTCACTTCGGGCATGGCGGCCAGCGCGCGGTTCA
>DASUOW010000112.1:0-5195 GCA_036276435.1 Gemmatimonadales bacterium | reverse complement strand
CTGCGCCAGCGCGCCGTCGAGGAGCTCACGCTCCGCCGCGACTGGGCCCGCACCGCCGCGCAGGCCCGCCGCGCCGCCGCGATCGAGGCCGCCGTCGCGCTCGTGGCGCCGCATCCCGTGCAGGCCGCCGCCACGCCGGCTGGCCACCTGGTCGCCGAAGTCTTCACGCTCGACGCGGCACTCGCCGCCGCCGAGGCTGGCGCCGACGAGGTGGTGCTCGACCTGTTCCTCCGTCATCCCACGCCGCCCGTCTCGCGCGTGAAGGCGCTGGCCGAGCAGCTCGCGGCGCGGAACGTCGCGCTCCGCCTCCGCACGCCGACCATCGTGCGGCCGGAGGAGCGCCGGACGACGGACAAGTGGCTCGCCCTCGGCCTGCCCACGCTGAGCGGCCACCTTGGCCTCGTGGCCGAGCTCGCGCGCGCCGGCCGCGACGTCGTGGCGGACTACGCGGTCAACTGCTTCAACCAGCACACCGCGCAGGAGCTCTTCCGGCTCGGCGTGCGGCGCATCGTGCCGTCCATCGAGCTCACGGCGGAGGAACTGGCGCAGCTCACCGCGCCGTGGCAGGGGGCCGGGTTCGAGGTGTTCGCGTACGGCCGCCCCGAGGGCATGACCATCGAGCACTGCACCCTCTCGGCCGCCTTCGAGCGCGTCGCCACGACGTGCCGCGATCTCTGCGTGCAGAAGCACGTGAACGTGGAGCTCACCGACCCGGCCGGCTACGTCTTCCCCGTCGCCACCGACTCGGCGTGCCGCAACCGCCTGCTCCACTCCCGGCCCGTCGACGCGTCGGAGTTCCTTCCCGCGCTGTGGCGCGACGGCCTGCGCTGCCATCGCCTCGTGTTCAACGTCCCCGGCGATCCGGTGGCGGAGGTGGTGGCGCACTATCGAGCCATGCTCGAGGCCCTGCGCGCCGGCCGCGCCACCGACCGGCGCGCCATGAAGGCCCTGCTGGGCGGCGCCTACACGCGAGGGCACTTCGCGCGTGCGGTGTAGCGTCATCGCATGAGCGCCCCCGGCACCACCCGACTCCTCGTCCTCTTCGTCACCGCGTTCGTGGACATGGTCGGGATCACCATGCTGGTGCCCATCCTGCCCTACTACGCCACGAACCTCGGCGCGTCCGCCACCGTCGTCGGCATCATCGTCTCCGCGTTCTCGCTCGCCCAGCTCCTCACCGCCACCTACTGGGGGCGCGCATCCGATCGACACGGGCGCCGCCCGGCGCTCATCGCGGGCCTCCTCGTCACCGCCGTCGGCTACATGCTCTTTGCCGTCGCGGGGTCGGTGCCGCTGCTGCTCCTCTCGCGCATCGTGCAGGGCATGGGCGGCGGCACCATCGGCGTCGTCCACGCCTACATCGCCGACGTGAGCACGCCCGGCGAGCGCACCCGCACCCTCGGCTGGCTCTCCGCCGTCACGAGCCTCGGCGCGGTGCTGGGTCCCGCCATCGGCGCCGTGCTGGTGCGCATCGGCGGACCCTCGCTCCCGGGCTGGGCCGCCGCCGTCTTCGCCGTGCTCGTGGCCATCTTCGGCTGGACGTACCTGCGCGAGTCGCGCGTGGTGTCCGTCCACACCGGCGAGCACCCGGTGCCGGGACGCTCGGCCCTCGCCAACGTCGCGCTCAAGTGGCGCGAGCGGCCGGCACGGCTCATCCTCACCTATGCCCTCGGCATCGGCGCGTTCTACGGCATCATCCCGCTCGTGCCGCTGCTCCTCGGCGAGCGGCTCGGCATCACCGAGGACACGGTGGGCTATTTCGTGATGTATCTCGGTGCCATCGGCGTGCTGATGCGCACCTTCGCGCTCGACCCGCTCGTCCGGAAGCTCGGCGAGCCGCGCCTCGCGCGCGCCGGCGTGCTGCTGCTCGCCGCCGGGCTCGTCGCGACGGCCCTGCCCGGCGGCTGGCTCGCCGTCGCGGCCGGCTTCACGCTCATGCCCGTCGGCACCGCGTGCCTCTTCCCCGCCGTCACGAGCCTGCTCTCGCAGGCGGTGCGCGACCGCGAGCGCGGCCTCTACATGGGGGTACAACAGACGTGGGGCGGCGTGTCGCGCGTCGCCTTCCCCGTGCTCGGCGGCGTGCTGATGGACGTCGCCGGCGTCGGCACGCCGTTCGCCGTCGCGGGCATCCTGCTGCTGCTCGCGCTGCCGCTCACGGTCGGCCTCGAGCAGGTCGCGGCGGGCGACACCACGCACTGACGGTCGAGGAGCGTTCCATGAAGCGGCACGACTTCCTTCGCTCCCTGCTCGGCCTGCCCCTCGCTCGCTACCTCCCCGAGGTCCGCGACGGCTCCGTGCCCGCCATCGGCACCGTCCCCACCCGCCGCCTCGGCCGCGCCGACGTCCCGGTCACCATCCTCGGCCTCGGCGGCAGCCACGTCGGGCAGGCCGGCTCCGAACGCGCCGCCCACCGACTCGTGGAGACGGCGCTCGCCGAGGGCATCCGCTTCTTCGACACGGCCGAGAGCTACGGGAACGGCACCTCGGAGCGATGGCTGGGCGCGGCGCTCGCCGGTGCGCGCCGCGACGTCTTCCTGATGACCAAGACGTTCGACTTCCCCGCGCGCACGGCCGAGGGATCGAAGCGTCACCTCGAGGGCAGCCTCGCCCGCCTCCGCACCGACCGCCTCGACCTGTGGCAGCTCCACAGCGTGCGCAGCATCGCGGACGTCGACCGCGCCTGCGCCAGGGGTGGCCCCATGGAGTACATCCTCTCGATGCGCGACCAGGGCGTGGTCCGCTTCGTCGGCGTCACCGGCCACGCCGACCCGGCCGCCAACCTGCGCACCCTCGACCACTGGGACCGCGGCCTCCGCTTCGACGCCATGCAGTTCCCCCTCAACCCCATCGACGCCCACCAGTCGAGCTTCCAGCGCGCCCTGCTCCCCGAACTCGCGAAGCGCGACATCGCCGTCATCGCCATGAAGACGACGGCCGACGCCGCCCTCCTGCGCGAGAAGGTCTGCACCAACGAGGAGTGCCGGCGCTACGCCTGGTCACTGCCCATCGCGACGGCCGTGGTGGGTATGGAGACTCCCGAACAGATCCGGCAGAACGCGCGGCTTGCCCGGGAGTCGGTGATGATGACGGAGAAGGAGCGGGAGGTCTTGCTCGAGCGGATCCGGCCGAACGCGAGTCTCTCGCTGGAGTGGTACAAGCGCTGAGACCCCCACCGGGACCTCAGCCACCGCCACTTCGCCCGGTCGTGATTCAGAACACGAGGATCGCGCGCACCAGGAAGACGCCGTGACCGACTCGTCAACCGGGAGTCGGATCACGGTGTCATCCAGTGGCGTCAGCTACTGCTCGCCGGCGGCCGAGGGAGCCTGGCCGCGCGCGCGGCCCTGATACTCGCTACCGGCGTTGAACGACGGCAGCGCGTCGTCCTGCGCCACGCGGTACCCGATGAGCGCCATCATGTCGGCCACCTCCTGCGCGCCCGCCCAATGCCAGTCGCGGTACACGTCGTCGGACGGCTCGTGGTACTTCGTGCGCTCGAACTCGTCGAAGCGCTCGGCGAACTCCGCAGGGCTGACGACGGGGGAGCCGACCAGCATCAGGCCGGGCACCCCGCGCTCCACGAAGGAGTAGTGGTCGGAGCGGCGGAACACGCCCTGGGCCGGGATCGGGTCGTCCATCGGCGCGATGCCGTACGCGCGCGCGACCTCGAGGAACATCGGGCCAAGCGAGCTGAACGGCGCGCCGTAGGCCACCATGCTCTTCATCGGCCCCATGATCTCGGTGCCGATGCCGTCGAGGTTCAGCACCGCGGCGGTCTTCGCGAGGTCCCACGTGGGATGCGCCACGTAGTGCGCCGAGCCGATGAGGCCGTACTCCTCGGCCGTGAACGCGATGAAGACCAGCGACCGCCGCGGCTTCACCTTCGCCCGCGAGAAGGCCTCGGCCACGGACAGCATCTCGCCCACGCCGATGGCGTTGTCGGCCGCGCCGTTGTAGATGCGCTGGCGGAGCACGCCGAAGCCGTCGTAATGCGCCGAGAACACCACCACCTCGGCGGCGAGCTCGGGATCGGACCCCTGGAGGACGCCGATGACGTTAGCCGCATTGCCTTCCCTCCTCGACGACTTGAACTCGAGGTCGACCTTTGCCGCGAGCGGCCAGGGCCTGAAGCCCGCGGCGTCCGCCTCGTCGAACGCCTGCCGTGCCGTCCTGCCCGACCCGGCCAGCAGCCGGTCCCCGGCGGCGGCGCTGAGGAACAGCACCGGGACGGAGTTCGGGGCGGTCGTCGAGGGCACGCTGATGACACGACGCGCCGTCTGGTCGATGACGAAGTCGCGCGGGAGAGCCTCACGCCCGTTCGGGATGCTGATGAGGCCTGCGATGCCGCGTTCGACGAGCGTCCCGAGCATGTTCGCGTCAGCCGTGATCTCGGCCCATCGCTCCGCCGTCACGTCGGCGGGGCGGCCATCCAGGGACACCGCGATCTTGCCCTTGAGATCGACGTCCTTCAGGTCGTCGCGGCCGAACTTCCTCGACACCAGCCCATGGCCGATGAAGATGAGCGGGGCGCTCACCCGCGTGTCGGCGACCGTGCCGAGCGACGACCAGTCCCTGCCGTAGGCGAGGGACATGCCGTCGACGCTGATGCCGGTCGGCGCGACGAACTCGGCCGCGACCAGCGGCACCTGCTGGAAGTACGTGCCGTTCTCGCCCCCGGGCGCGAGCCCGAGCGTCTTCATGCGCGCGGCGATCCACGCCGCCGCCTTGTCGCCGCCGGGCTGCAGCGTGCCGCGTCCTTCGAATCGATCGTCGGCGAGCGTCGTCGTCGCCTCGCGGATGCTCTCCAGCTTGATGCGCCGCACGACATCTTGTTCGGCCGACGAGAGCGCACGAGGCGCCTGGGCGATCGCGTCCGCGGTGCAAACGAGGCACAGCACTCCAAGCACGAGCGCACACAGCCTGCCACCGGTGTGTCCGCGCGTCACGTCACCTTGCACGTCAGCTCCTCCATGTTCCCGGCCTCGAAGTTCGACCGGCTCGCGCCGGCACGACCAAGCTATCGCTGGCAGCGCGATGCGTCAGTTGATCCTTGGTTGCACTGGCACGCTGGCTTGGCACTGCACGAGAGGCGCCCCGCCGACCACGATCTCGACGGCGCGGGCGGGGGTGGGCCCCGCCGCAAGCGAGTGGCGGCGCGGGCACCGCCCGCGCCGACCCGAGCGAGCGCGGCGGCG
>DASUOW010000111.1:0-7797 GCA_036276435.1 Gemmatimonadales bacterium | reverse complement strand
CGAACCGCTCGAGCGCCTGCTGCAGCGCAGGCGGGCCAAGGACCCCGAGGCCCGGCCGCCCGCCGCGGCAGCCGTCCGCGCCGCGCTCGAGCCGGACGTGGCGCGGTACCTGACGCGCCGGTCGCGGCTCGCGACGGCCGGCGTGGTGGGCGCGCTGGCCGTGGTGGCGGTGGGCGGGTTCGCGACGCGCCGGCCCGTCGCGCCCCCCGGGATCGTGCCCGATGTGCGCATCGTGGTGCTCCCGATCGAGGCCGACGGCCGGTCGCCGGACGCCGTGTACCTCGCGGCCGGCCTGCACGAGCGGATCTCGGGCGAGCTGTCGCGCATCCGCGGCCTGGCCGTGATCAGCTGGTCGCGGGGGCGGCCGGGCGAGAACACGACGGAGGCGCGACGCCGGCTCGCGCGCGCCCTCTCGGCGGCCGCGGTGATCGAGGGTCGCGTCACGCAGCAGGAGTCGATGACGCTCCACGTGCGCGCCGCCGACGACGGAGTGCTCCGCACCATCGCACGGGACTACGCCGGGCAGGATGCCGAGGGCGACGCACGGGCGGTCGCGGTCGAGATCGCCCGGGCGCTCGGGGTGCCGCTCGTACCCGACCGCGACGAGCTCCGACACCCGGGCACCATGGTGACGGATCCGCGGACGGGACATGTCTACGAGGCGGTCCCGGTGACGCTGGACTGGTTCGAGGCCGTGGAGGCGGCCGCGCAGCGCACGCACCAGGGCCGCCGCGGGCACCTCGTTGCGATTACCTCGGCCGAGGAGGACGACTTCATCCGGGCCAGCCTGCCCGAGGCCGTGCTGGGACACTACTGGCTGGGGGCCTACCGGGCGGTGCGCGGACTGGCGCCGGAGGAAGGGTGGCGCTGGATCACGGGCGAGCCGTTCGGCTACGCGCCATGGTTCCGCGGCCGGCCGAACGACTACTTCGGGGAAGATGGCCTGCAGTACTACGGCTCGCGGGACTCGACGACGTGGAACGACATCGACCGCACGTCGGGGTTCGAGCCGTTCGTGGGCGGGTTCATCGTGGAGTACGAGCCGGGGTCCCGCGCCGCCGCGACCATCTCCCCTTGAATGCGCAGCTCCGCCGCGCCGTGCTCGAGCGAGCGCTCATGCGCCGACGCGATGGCGGGCTCCCCGGGGCGATATCGCCGGGGCCGTTTGCGTTCCGAGACCCGTCGCTGGCGTGCCCCCCGGAAAAGCGCTACCGTCGAGGGACACGCCTCTCAGGGGGACAGATGGCCACGGTCGGCGATATCCTGCGCATCAAGGGAACCGAGGTCGTGAGCGTCGGGCCGGACGCGACGGTGCTCGAGGCCGCGCGGTGCATGAACGAGCACGGCATCGGCAGCGTGCTGGTGCTCGAGGACGGGGCGCTGGTGGGCATCTTCACCGAGCGCGACGTGCTGCGCCGGGTGGTTGCGGTGCAGCGCGATCCGGCCAGCACGCCGGTGCGGGACGTCATGTCGCGGCGGCTGGTGACGTGCGATCCCGGTACCGACATGGAGGCGTGTGCCCAGTCGATGTCGGGTGGCCGCATCCGGCACCTGCCGGTCATCGCGGGCGGGAAGCTCGCCGGCCTGGTGACGAGCGGTGACGTGCTGGCCTACCAGTTGCGCGACCAGGAGAGCACCATCCGCCAGCTGCACGGCTTCATCTACGACGGGCGGTAGGGCCTCAGCTTCGCCGGTCGCCCTTCAGGGCGTAGCTCCGCAGCACCTTCATGTAGTTGGCCCGCTCGAACGCCGCCGGCTCGGCCACGGCGCGGTGGCTCATGCTGCCGCGCATCTGGCGCACCGAGTCGTATTCGTGCGCCTCCATCCACGCCGCCATGTCGTCGAGCACCTTCGTGACGTGCCCGGGCCCGTGCTTGAGCACCGCGGAGGTCATCATGGCCACGCGCGCGCCCACCATCATCGACTTGATCACGTCCTCGGCGCTGTGCACGCCGCCGGTGACGGCGAGATCGGCCGCGACGTGGCCGTACATGATCGCCACCCAGCGCAGCCGCATGCGGAGCGTCCACGGACTCGAGAGTGCCAGGGTGGGCACCACTTCGAGGTTCTCCAGGTCGATGTCCGGCTGGTAGAAGCGGTTGAACAGCACGAGCCCCTTCGCGCCCATCGCCGCGAGCTCGGTGGCCATGTGCACGGGCGCGCTGAAGAACGGCGTGAGCTTCACCGCCACCGGGATCGCAACGCTCGACGTGATGTCCTGCACCAGCTCGAGGTACATCCGCTCCACCGCCGCGCTCGTCATCGCCGGGTCGGTGGGGACGAAGTACACGTTGAGCTCGAGGGCATCCGCGCCCGCGTCCTCCATGCGCCGCGCGTAGCGGGTCCACCCGCCGGGCGACGCGCCGTTCAGGCTCGCGATCACCGGGATCCGCAGCGCCTTCTTCGCCCGCGCGAGGTGCTCGAGGTAGCTCTCCGGGCCCATCGCGGCGGAGAGCTCGGGGAAGTAGCTCGACGCCTCCTGGTAGCTGTCCGCGCCGTGCGTGAGGTAGTTCTCCAGGTCGTGGCTCTCGAGATTGATCTGCTCCTCGAAGAGCGAGTGCAGCACCACGGCGCTCACCCCGGCGTCCTCCAGCCGCCGGAGCTCGTCGATGCGCTCGGCGAGCGGGGACGACGAGGCGACGATCGGGTTGGGCAGCGTCAGGCCCAGGTACTCGGTGCCGAGATCAGGCATGGGGCGCCTCCGGAGACGGCGGGACCTCGTCCTTGTGCGGGATGCCGGCGAGCGACTCGTACATGCGCCAGCGTGCGAGCACGTCGTCCTGCGCGTCCACGAGCAGCGAGCGGGCCGCCTCGGGGTGCGCGTGGGCGAGCATGGTGTAGCGCGTCTCGTTGTAGGCGTACTTCTGGAACGCGATCGACGGCGGCTTCGAGTCGAGCACGAAGGGCCGCTGGCCCGCCTCGGCGAGCGCCGGGTTGTAGCGGAAGAGCGGCCAGTAGCCCGACTGCACGGCGAGCTTCTGCTGCGCCATGCCGTGCACCAGGTCGTAGCCGTGCGCGATGCAGTGGCTGTACGCGAGGATGAGCGACGGGCCGTCGAACGCATCGGCCTCGCGGAACACCTTCACCACGTGACCGTCGTCGCCGCCCATCGCCACGCTGGCCACGTAGACGTGCCGGTGCGCCATGGCCAGCAGGGCCAGGTCCTTCTTCGGCGCCTGCTTGCCGCCGGCGGCGAACTTGGCCACGGCGCCGCGGGGCGTCGCCTTCGACATCTGGCCGCCGGTGTTGGAATACACCTCGGTGTCGAGCACCAGCACGTTCACGTTGCGGCCCGACGCGAGCACGTGGTCCAGCCCGCCGAAGCCGATGTCGTAGGCCCAGCCGTCGCCGCCCACGATCCAGACGCTCTTCTTCACCAGGACGTCGGCGAGGGCGTCGAGCTCGCGCGCGGCCGCGTCGTCACGGCCTGCAAGGGCGGCCCGCAGCGCCACCACCCGCTCGCGCTGCGTCGCGATGCGCGCGTCGGTGTCCTGCGAGGCACCGAGCAGCTCCTCCACCAGCCGCTCGCCCACGCTGCCGGCGAGCTGGTGCAGCAGCGCCTCCGCGTGCCGCCGCCGCTGGTCGAGCGCCACGCGCATGCCGAGACCGAACTCGGCGTTGTCCTCGAAGAGCGAGTTGGCCCAGGCCGGCCCGCGACCGTCGCCGTTCGTGGTCCAGGGCGTGGTGGGGAGGTTGCCGCCGTAGATCGACGAGCAGCCGGTGGCGTTGGCCACCACCGCGCGGTCGCCGAAGAGCTGGCTCATGAGCTTGAGGTACGGCGTCTCGCCGCAGCCCGCGCACGCGCCCGAGAACTCGAACAGCGGCTCGAGCAGCTGCACGTCCTTCACGTGATCCAGCGACAGTTCCGACCGCGGCGTGTGCGGCAGCTGCCTGAAGAAGTCCCAGTGGGCCCGCGCCTCGGCGAGCCGGGGCTCGTGGGGCGCCATGTTGATGGCCTTGAGCCGCGTCTCGCTCTTGTTCTTCACGGGGCAGATCTCGACGCAGAGCCGGCAGCCGGTGCAGTCCTCGGTGGCCACCTGCAGCGTGTAGCGCTGCTCGCCGAACTGGCGCCAGCGGGCCTTGGCCGACTTGAACCCGTCGGGCGCCCCCTCGAGCGCGGCGGGCTCGCAGACGGTGGCGCGGATCACCGCGTGCGGGCAGACGAGGATGCACTTGCCGCACTGGATGCAGATGTCCTGGTCCCATGCCGGCACTTCCGCCGCGATGCTCCGCTTCTCCCACTGCGACGTGCCGCTGGGCCAGGTGCCGTCCACCGGCAGCGCGCTGACGGGCAGCTGGTCGCCGCGGCCCTCGATGATGCGCGACGTGACCAGCTGCACGAACTCCGGTGCGCCGGGCGCCACGGCCGGCCGCATGCCGAGCCGGGAGGTGACGGTGGCCGGGACGGGCACTTCGCACAGGTTGGCCAGTGCGGCGTCTACCGCGGCGAAGTTCTTCTCGACGATCACCTCGCCGCGCTTCGCGTAGGTCTTCTCGATGGAGTGCTTGATGGCGGCGATGGCCTCGTCGCGCGGCAGCACGCCGGAAAGCGCGAAGAAGCACACCTGCATGACGGTGTTGATGCGGCCGCCCATCCCGGCGGCCTTCGCCACCGCGGCGGCGTCGATGCTGAACACCCTGAGCTGCTTCGCGATGATCTGCGCCTGCACGGGGGCGGGCAGCCGGTCCCACACCTCGTCGGCGGGACACGGGGCGGCCAGCAGCAGCGTGGCCCCGGGAGCCGCGACGCCGAGGACGTCCATCCGCTCCAGGAACGAGAAGCGGTGGCACGCCACGAAGTCGGCATCGGAGACGAGGTACGACGAGCGGATCGGCGCGGTGCCGAAGCGCAAGTGCGAAGTGGTGATGGAGCCGGACTTCTTCGAGTCGTAGACGAAGTAGCCCTGCGCGTGCAGCGGCGTCTCCTCGCCGATGATCTTGATGGAGTTCTTGTTGGCGCCCACCGTGCCGTCGGAACCCAGGCCGAAGAACACGGCGCGTTTCGTCCCGGGTGCCTCGGCCGAGAAGGTGGCGTCGAAGGGCAGGCTGGTGTGGGTGACGTCGTCGTCGATGCCCACCGTGAAGTGGTTGCGCGGCGCGGCCGAGGCGAGGTTGTCGAAGACCGCCTTCACCATGCCGGGGGTGAACTCCTTCGAGCCGAGCCCGAAGCGGCCGGCGAGCACGCGCGGCATGGTGGCGAAGCGCGGCGCGGCGCCCGACGCGTCCTCCATCAGCGCGGTGACGACGTCGAGGTAGAGCGGATCGCCCGGCGCGCCCGGTTCCTTGGTGCGGTCGAGGACGGTGATCCGGCGCGTGGACGCCGGCAGCGCCGCCACGAGGTCCGCGCCCGAGAACGGGCGGTAGAGCCGGACCTTCAGCACGCCCACCTTCCGCCCCTCGGCGCGCAGCACCTCGACCGTCTCCGCCACCGTCTCGGCGCCGCTCCCCATCAGCACGAGCACCTGCTCGGCGTCGGGATCGCCCTCGTAGTCGAAGAGGTGGTACTGTCGCCCCGTGCGCGCCGCGAGCCGGTCCATCATCTGCTGCACGATGGCGGGGCAGGCGAGGTACCACGGGTTGCACGATTCGCGCGCCTGGAAGAAGACGTCGGGGTTCTGTGCCGTGCCGCGGATGACGGGGTGGTCGGGCGTGAGCCCGCGCTGTCGGTGGGCCCGGATGGCGTCGTCGTCGAGCAGGGCACGCACGTCGTCCAGCGAGAGCGGCAGCGCCTTCGCCACCTCGTGCGAGGTGCGGAAGCCGTCGAAGAAGTGCAGGAACGGGACGCGCGAGCCGAGCGTGGCGGCGTGGGCCACGAGGGCGAGGTCCATCGCCTCCTGCACGCTGCCGGAGGCGAGCATGGCGAAGCCGGTGGCACGGGCGGCCATCACGTCGCTGTGGTCACCGAAGATCGACAGCGCCTGCGTGGCGAGCGCGCGGGCGGCGACGTGGAACACCGTCGGCGTCAGCTCGCCGGCGATCTTGTACATGTTGGGGATCATGAGCAGGAGGCCCTGCGACGCCGTGAAGGTCGTCGACAGGGCCCCGGCCTGCAGCGCGCCGTGGAGCGCGCCGGCGGCGCCGCCTTCGCTCTGCATCTCGATCACGGTGGGGACGGCGCCCCACGCGTTCGGCTTGTCCTCGCTCGCCCACTGGTCGGCGAGCTCGCCCATCGTGGACGAGGGCGTGATCGGGTAGATCGCGATCACTTCACTCGCGAGGTAGGCGACCTGGGCGACGGCTTCGTTCCCGTCGAGCATCTGGGCACGTGGCATGGGATTCCTCCACGTGCAGCATGCTCATGCCGACGGCAAAGGATCGTTAGCGATCCCTGAAGGAGCCTTTAAGTGAACTGCCGGACCACCATGAACAGCACCATGCCGCCCAAAAGCAGCGATAGCACGTCATGGACGGAGCGCTCGCCCTTCCGGAAGATCGCGATGGCGGCCGTGAGCCCCACCGAGATGCCGACCGCCGCCGTGGCCACGAGCGCGAGCGTCAGCGGCACGCTGAGCGGCACGTCGCTGCCCTGAGGACCGACGGCGAGCCAGGCCGCAGTCGCGCCCAGCGCGAGCAGGAAGGCGATCTCGAGGAGGATGGACCACCAGCCGAGCGTGGTCGTGGGGGGACCGGTGAAGCGGTCGATCGTGGCGGAATCGGGTCGCATGAATCACCTCCAGCACGCGGACCTCGAGGCATGGTAACACCTGCCTCATGATGCCGGGGTGAAGTCAGGGCGAAACCCGAGCCTACGCGGGTACGCGACTCGCGGCGGCCGCCCGCTGCGCGTCGAGATAGTGCAGCCAGAGCAGCCGTGCGCCCACCGAGCGCCACGGCGCCCACGCGGAAGTCAGCGCATGCTGTTCGTCGCGCGAGGGCAAGGCGCGCAGCCGCTTGACCACCTTGAGCGCCGCCGCGAGCGCCAGGTCGCCGCGGGGCCAGACGTCGGGGCGCTTGAGCGCCATCAGGAAGTAGATGTCCACGCTCCACGGGCCCAGGCCGGGCACGGCCAGGAGCATGTCGCGCCCCGCCTCGTCCGGCGCCCGCGCCACGGCGCGCAGGTCGAGCTCGCCGTCGAGGATGCGTCGGGCGAGGCCGTGGCTGTACGCGGCCTTCTGCCGGGTGAGGCCGAGGGCGCGGAGGCCGTCGATCCCGGCGGCGTGGACGGTGTGCGTCGTCACCCCGCCGAGGCGGGTCTCGATGCGGCGGAAGAGCGTCCGCGCCCCGGCGAGGGAGACCTGCTGCTCGAGGATGATGCGGAACAGCGTGGTGAAGCCGGTCGGGCGGCCCCAGAGGGGCGGAGGGCCGAGACGGGTGTGGATGCGCTCGAGGTCGGCGTCGCGCCGGGCGAGGTGCACCGCCCCTGCGTGCAGGGCGGCACTCGTCAGTCGCCTGGGTGGCATGGGGTTCAGTGGCACGGTTTCTCCGGGGGCGACAGCCATTGTCCGACGGGGCAATGGACGCCGCCGGTGCGGGATGCATACTAAGTTGGAAGCATAGATCTCATCCCCTCCGTGCATATCCGAGGACTGCCCGTCTGACCGAGCCGAGCGCGACGTCCGATCGAGCCGTGGTGTCCCCCCTGGTGCGCCGGGTCCTCCTGGGCTCGGCGGCCTTGCTCATCCTGCACCTGGTGAGCGGGGCGGTGGTGGCCCCGTGGGTCGCGCGGTCGCAGCTGCCCAAGCTGATCGCCTCCCGGCTGCACCGTCCCGCCCTGCTCGGCGACGTGCGCTTCAATCCCTACACGCTCAAGGCCACGCTCGTCGGTCTCGACCTGCGCGATCGCGACAGCAGTCCCCT
>DASUOW010000110.1:0-5020 GCA_036276435.1 Gemmatimonadales bacterium | reverse complement strand
AGCATCACCGACGTCGGTGGCTCTGCCCCGCACCAACGTTCGGCCGGGGCTGGCGCCGCCGGCGTCGATCGGGAGTCAAGCAGGTTCCTCGCTTCGCTCGGAATGACATCCTGGTGCCCCGCGCGACGTTGTGGTGCCCCGCGCGACGTCGTGGTGCGCAGCGCGACGCGCTGGTGCCGGCAATGACGTCGGAGGCGAGGAGCGACGAGCTCCGCTACCGCTCCGTCTCCACCCACCGCTCCATCGCCACCTCGAGCTCGCGCTTCGCCACCTCGAGCTGCTTGTTGAGCGTCCCCGCCTTTCGCGCGCCCTCGGCGTCGCCGTAGAGCGCCGGGTTGGCCAGCTGTCCCTCGAGCTCGGCGACCTTCGCCTCCGCCTGCTGCACCGCGCGCTCTCGATCCTCGGCGTCGCGCTTCGCCTTCTTGCCGTCGTCCGGCCCCGGCGCCTTCGCCGCCGCGCGCTTCTCCTTCTCGCGCTCGGCCTTGCGGGCGGTGGCCTCGGCCTCGGCGGCGAGGGAGGCGCGGCGCTTCGCGCGGTCCGCGGCCATCACCTCCCACTCCACGAACGGGCCGCCGTAGTCCTCGAGGCGGAGGCCGTCGAACGCCCACACGCGGGTCGAGAGCTCGCGCAGGAAGGCGCGGTCGTGGCTCACGAGGATCACGGTGCCGCCGTAATCCTCGATGGCGTCCTCGATGGCCTCGATGGACTCCACGTCGAGGTGGTTGGTGGGCTCGTCGAGGATCAGCAGGTTGGCCCGCTCGAGCGTGATGAGCGCCAGCGCCACGCGCGCCCGCTCGCCGCCCGAGAGGACGTTGGTGTTGCGCAGCACCTCGTCGCCCGAGAAGCCGAAGCAGCCCAGGTGCCCCTGGATGTGCCCGCGGGTCCAGGTGGGACGCAGGTCGGCGATGCAGTCGTAGATCGTCTTGTTGACGGGCACCTGCGCCAGGTCCTGGCGGAACCACGCCGGCGTCACCGAGCCGCCGAGCTCGCAGTGGCCCGACGCGGGCTTGCGGTCGCCGAGGAGCGTGGCGAGCAGCGTCGACTTGCCGGCGCCGTTCGGGCCCACGAGCGCGATCACCTCGCCGCGGCGCGCGACGCCGGTGAAGTTCTGCACCAGCACCCGGTCGCCGATGGCGACGGTGAGCTTGTCGGCCACCACCACCTGGTCGCCGCCGCGCTCGTCGGCCTCGAGCTTCAGCACCATCGCCCCCGACTCGCCCGGCGGCGGCGACAGGCGCGGCAGGCGCGAGAGCTTGTCGCGCCGCCCCTTCGCCTGCGCGCTGTTGCGCCCGGCGATGTTGCGGCGGATGTAGTCCTCCTCCTTCGCGATCTGCTTGCGCTGCTGCGCCACCTGGCGCGACAGCGTCAGCTCGCGCTCCGCGCGCTGGGTGACGAACGCCGAGTAGCCGCCCTTGTACGCGACGGTGGTGCCCGCCGAGACGTGGAGGACGTGGTCCACGGTGTCGTCGAGGAAGGCGCGGTCGTGGCTGATGACGAGGACCGTCTCACCGAACTCGTGCAGGTAGTTCTTCACCCACTCGGTGGTCTCGAGGTCGAGATGGTTGGTGGGCTCGTCGAGCAGCACGAGGTCGGCCGGCGCCACGAGCTGGGCCGCGAGGCCCACGCGGCCGCGCTCGCCGCCGGACAGCCCGGCGATGCCGCGCGTCTTCGATTCCTCGGCGTCGAAGCCGAGGCCCTGCAGCACGGCGTCCACGCGCGCGTGGAACTCGTAGCCGCCCTCGTGCTGGAACCGCTCCTGGTCGCGGCCGAACTTCTCGAGGTCGTCCTCGGTGACCCGTTCGCCGAGCTCCGCCAGCCGCTCGGCCTGCCGCGCGAGCGAGGCCTCGAGCGCCATCAGCGGATGGTAGGCGTGCGCGGCGGCCTCCCACACGGTGGTGGCGGTGCCGAAGTCGCGGTGCTGGTCGAGCAGCGAGAGGCGGAGGTTGCTGGCACGGGAGACGAGGCCCTTCGAGGGCTCGATGGCGCCGGTGACGAGGTTGAAGAGCGTCGTCTTGCCGGCGCCGTTGCGCCCCACGATGCCCCAGCGCTCCCCTTCGGCCACGGTGAAGGAGACGTCCTTGAGGAGCGTGGTGGCGCCGAAGGTGACGGCGACGTCGGAGAAGGAGAGGATGCTCACGGGGCGGGAAACTAATGGGTCCCCGGCTCATTGCGAGGAGCGCAGCGACGAAGCAACCGAGCGCGCAGCGCGAGCTGGTGAGGCCGAAGGCCGAACAATCCCGTGAATGCGAGCGGAGCCCTCTCGACCGTCGAGAGGGCTCCGCTCTTTGCACCCGGATTGCTTCGGCCCCTGCGGGGCCTCGCAATGAGCAGGGACGGCGAGCCGTCCCGGTTCAGGGCGTGTAGCTGTCCACCGTCACGTTCACCGTGGCGTTCGCGTCGCTCACCACGGCCTGGTCGACCGGGAGCGCCGGGGTGCTGGTGAAGGTGCCCGTGGGCGGGACCAGGGTCACGCTGTAGGTGCCCGGGAACAGGAAGCCGAAGCTCGCGGTGAAGGTGCCGTCGCCGTCGGTATCGGTGAGCGCGCGTTCCTCCGTGCTCCCGTCCTGCGTGATCGTGGCCTTCCAGTCGCCGAGCGTGGCGGTGACGCCGCCGGCGAGGGTGGCGTTCACCACGAGGCCGCCGGAGACGGTGATGTCGCCGCCCTTGATGACGGGCGTCATGACCCACTGGCCGCTGTTGCCGGCCGCCTTGCCGAAGCTCTGCGACACGTCGAAGTCCACCAGCAGCGTCTGGTCGCTGCTGCTCAGCACGAGCTCGTCGCCCGGCAGCTGCACCTTCACGCCGCTGGTCGAGAAGCTTGGCGTCTGCAGGTTGCCGTCCACGGCGGTGCCGGCCGGCAGGCCCGCGTAGTCGGGCGAGGTGGCGTACACCTTCTGCCCTCCGTCCTCCTCCACGCTGATGTAGGCGCCGGTGATGACGAAGCGCAGCTGCTCGTAGGTGCCCTGCGGCACAACGGCGCCATTCACCATGTCCGCGGTGGCGTCGGCGAGGTCGAGCAGGTTGAGCGTGGTGTCGGCGTCGCGCAGCACGACGCGGCCATCGCTGCCCTGCAGGTAGATCTCCGACACCGTCACCACCGCGGCGCTGATGTCGCCGGGCGCGTCGGTGAGACGGATGGAAAGACGCGTGGTGTCGCCGCCACCACCGTTGTCGTCGCCGCACGCGGCGAGCGCGAACAGGGACAGGGCAGCGAGGGCCAGACGATTGCGCATGTGGTGACTCCTGAAGGAAAGCGATCCGGAACTACAGCTAGCACCAGAATACCCGGAAGCGCTGCAGGAATCATGAAGGGAGGGTGTACAGGAAATGGACGTGCAGGATCCTGCAGCAAGATTCTGTACGGAAATCAGGGAACCTTTCGTTCGACCGCCACCAGACCGAGGGCCACCTTCCGCATGCCGGGCCAGGTGCGCGTCCGCGCGCCGTCGCGCAGTCGCAGCTGGCTCGAGATGCCGCCGTCGAGCAGCACGGCGCGGCGGCATCCCAGCGCGCCCATGACGGCGGCCATCTCGGGCGTGGTGAGGCCGAACGGCAGCAGCTCGAGCGCGCCGCCCAGCGCCTGGAAGCGGGTCATCGCGATCAGGATGCGGCCGTCGCGCAGCTCGCCGATGGCGAGGCGGGCATCGCGGTGCTCGAGATCGACGCCGCGGCCCGCGTCGCGGAGGGCCAGCGGCACCTCCCCGTCACCTTCCAGCAGGGTGGGGTAGCTCTGGAACGCGAGCCGTGCGCCGGCGCGCGCGGCGGCGAAGCTGTCGGGGGGCACGAGGCGCATCGCGCCGTCCGCGTCCACCACGATTCCCGGGGCCAGCGGACCGACGCCGGGCTTCGCCTCCTCCACGCCGTCACGCACCAGCCAGCCCCATGGACCGGCCGTGAACTGTCCGGCGTTGACGGCCAGCACGGCCTCGTCCGGCGCCTCATCCACCGACCAGCGGCCCGCGAACACGTCGCCCTTCGGCGGCACCACGAGGCGGAAGTCGAGGCGGCGCGGATCGAGCCGCACGGCGATGACGCGCACGCGGTACGCCTCGCCCGGCCCCGCGACGTCCATCTCGCTCCACTCCACGCCCGGGGACGCGGGGCGCCACACCGCCTGGGCCGCCAGCAGCGGATGCGCAGCGTCCCAGCGCGCCGGCGCGGCGGCGGCGCGCCACCAGGTGCGCCAGCCATCCGTGGTGCGCACGGCGAGTCCCGGATCGCCCGGTGCCGCCACGAGGGCGGCCGCCAGGGCGAGGGCACGGACGGGCAGCATCAGAGCGGAATCTTGGCGGCGCGCATCTGGCCGGTGACGTCCCGGATCTGGTCGAGCTGCGCGTTGATGCGCGCGGCTTCGTCCTCCGAGTACTTCTTCGACGTCACGCGCATCCCGCCGCTCATGACGGCGAACTCGCGAAGCAGCGCGTACTGCTGCTCCGGCTTGCCCGCGGCCTGCGCACCCTTCTCCATCAGCACCCGCTCGGGGCTCCAGCCCAGCCCGTCGGGCTGCTTCGGCCGCTGCGGCTCGGCGCCGCACGCCTTGATCTTCGCCGCCTGCTCGTCGGACAACGCCTGCTGCTCGTTCATCGCGGAGAGGGCGGCATTGCTTCCTTGCTGCATCTTCGCCATGTCGGCCTGGAACTCCGCCATCAGCTTCTGGTCGGCTGCCGTGCCCTTGCCCGCGGCGATGCGCTCGGCCGCCGCCTGCACTTGCCTGGCCTTTGCCTCGAGGGCGTCGTCGTCGACGTTGCTCGCGTTCTTCGAAGCCGCCTCGGACTTGTCGGCGAGCTCCTTCGACTTCTTCGCGGCGGCGGGGTCGTTCCGCACGCGCTCGACGCAGGCATCCCAGGTCTTCTGCTGCTTGTCGTAGTCGGCCTTGGCCTTCTCGTACGCCTTCTCCTCGTTCGCCTGGGCCTTCTGCCGCGCCTCCGCCTCCTTCGCGGCGCCGGGCGCGGCGGCGAGTTCGGCGTTCATGCCCTTGAGCGCCGCGTCGAGATCGGCCGACTTCAGGTTGCCCGGCAAC
>DASUOW010000109.1:0-12858 GCA_036276435.1 Gemmatimonadales bacterium | reverse complement strand
TGTTTACGGAGGCCCTGCATGCTGCATACCCTGCTGTCCCTCATCCCGATCGCCATCACCGTTTCGGCGGGGCTCGGTGCGTATCTCTTCACGCGTTCCTTCGTCCGCCAACGGCTTCGCTTCGTGGACGCCGTCCGCTCGCCGTTCGCGCCGATCGTGGCGGGCGCCGTCGCCTTCCTAGTCATGTTGCCGCTGGCCGCCCTGCCCCTCGTCTCGACGATGACGGCCGCGGCGGTCGGGTTCGCCGCCGGCTTCGGGACGTCCCACGGCGTGAAGAGCATCGGCCGCTGGGAAGCTTCGCGCGGGCGCCTGATGCCGTGACGCTCGTGAGCCGCGCGTCTATCTTTGGCGCCATGGCTCAAGTTCACTGCACGCGCTGCGGCCAGACGCGCGACGGCATGGCGTTCCAGCCCTTCCAGAACGACCTCGGGAAGAAGGCCTACCAGGAGATCTGCGGCGTCTGCTGGGCCGAATGGCTCAAGATGCAGCAGCAGCTCATCAATCACTACGGGCTCAATACCCGCGAGCCGCAGGCTAAGGAATTCCTGTTCCGGCAGATGGAGCAGTTCCTGTTCGCCGGCGGGGGACTGCCGCAGGGATGACGTGACGGCGCCGTTCCGTCTGGCCGCGGCATCGCTCCGGCTCGAACGGCGCCTCCTACTCCTGCTCCTCGCCGCCGTGACCCTCACGGCGGCGCTCGTGGTTCCCACCGAACTGCTGCCCCGGCTGGGCCTCCGCCTCGAGACGATTCCCTCGCTGGCCGGCGCCATCGCCCTCACCGACGCCGCGCAGGGTCCCACCGAGGCGCAGCACCGGACGCTGGCCGACCTGCTGGCGATGCTGCGCAGTCTCGGCTGGGCCGCGCTGGGCGTCGCGGGACTCACCATCCTCTCACTCTACGCCGTCTCGAGCACGCGGCGCAGTCACGAGCTGAGCATCCATCGCGCGGTGGGGGCGTCGCGTCGTGCGCTCCTCGCCATGCTGCTCGTCGAGGCGCTCGCGGTGGCCGCCGCCGCGCTGCTGCTCGGGGGCCTCGCGGGCCGTGTGGCGCTGGCGACGGGACTCGCCACGTGGCCGGGCGCCGCGGACGACGTGCGGCCATGGCCCCTCGCGGTGGGTGCCGTGCTCGTGCTCCTCGTCGTCGTGGGACGGCTGCTGCCGATCCACGTCGCCCGGGGACGCGACGTGCCCGAGCGGGACGAGGCCGCGGTCAGTCTCTGGGTGCCCATCGTGCAGTTCGGCGCGAGCCTCGCGCTGCTCGTGGCCGGCAGCGCCCTCTTCATGGGCAGCGCGGCGCGGCCGGTCGTCCCGGCGGCGGGTGGCGACGGAGCGCTCGTCGGCATCGACGCGAGCGCTCTCGATGCGCCCGCGCGGAGCCGCCTGTACGCGACCCTGCTCGACGCGCTGCGCGACGACGGAGTGCCCGCGCCGAGCCTCGCGAGCGCGGGGCAACCGCTCGGACTCGGCACCGTGGACTTCCTCACCACGCACTGCGGCATGTGCTTCCGCGGCGGCATCTACCTCGAGTACGTGCAGACCGAGGCGGTGCACCACACCGTGAGCCCCGACTCCTTCGCGGCCAACAACATCCCCCTGCTCGCCGGTCGCGCCTTCACGCGCGGCGACACCCTGGGCGCCGCGCGCGTCGCGGTCATCAACCGGCAGATGGCGCTCCGCCACTTCCAGCCGGGCGACCCCCTCGGGCGGCGGCTCTTCCTGTCGGACGGCTTTCCCGGCACGCCCTACACCGTCATCGGCGTGGTGGACGACGGCGTGCCGGAGGCGTTCGGTGCGGCGCGGCAGCCGCGTCCGCGCGTGTACCTGAGCTCACTGCAGCAGCCGCCGGCGCACGTCGACGTGCTCCTGCGCACCAGTGACCCGGCGCACCGAAGTGAGGCCATCGCGCACGTCGCCGAGCTCGCCGCGGCGGCGGGCGCGCAGGCCGCGCTGCCGCGCGCCGAAGCCTCCTATCGCGCCGACGCCACCGCGCCAGCCCGCTGGCTCGGGGGCTGGGCGCTCTTCGCCGGCCTCGTGCTCGTGCTCGTGTCGACGGCCGGTCTCGCCAGCACGGTGTGGCGCTGGGTCGTGTCGCTCCAGGATGAGCTGGCGCTGCGCCGCGCGCTCGGTGCACGACGCGCGGCGGTGCTGTGGTTCGTCGGATGGCGCGCGGGGCTCGTGGCACTTGCCGGCGTGGGCGTGGCGCTGGTCGTGCTGGGCACGGTCGTCCACCCGGTCTTCACGGGGACACTGCGCGGCATCCCGCTCTGGCAGCCCCGGACGCTCGCTGTGTCGGGGGTGGCCCTCGCCATCGTCTCCCTCGCCAGCGCGCTGGTGCCGGCGCGGCGCCTCGCGCACGCCGCGCCCGCCCGACACCGGTCCTAGCTGCGCCCCGTGTCGCCGCAGTCCCACGCCTGCCGTGAGGACGTCGTCATGTCGTGCAAGGCTCCCGGCCGCATCCTCCACCGGTTGGCGCTCGCCACCACACTCCTCGTTGCGCTCGCCGGCACCCTGTCCGCGCAGGGGGGCCCCAACCGTCCGCAGCTCGACGATCTCGTGCGGAAGCTCGCCTTCGTCGACCGCGCGGGTCTCGAGGCGTTGCGCACCCATCCCGCCACCGCCCTGCCCGGCGACGAGGGCCTGCTGGCGCGCAGCTGGGTGGACCTCGTGCAGGCGGAGATGGGCGAGGGCACGAACGGCCTCGTCGATCTCGCCGACCAGTTCGGGCGCGTGGTGAAGGGGCACGCGGACTGGGGCCTCGCGAACCTGGGGCTGGCGCGCACCGCGCTGCTCATGCACGGCCGCCGCGCCGCCACCGCCCCGAACTACGCCGGCCAGCTCCGGGGCCGGCACTTCCTCGGCTACACGCACCACATGGAGCTCGCGCTGCGCGACCCGGTGCAGCTGGGCGAGGGCCTCACCTATGCCGTCGCGCGGCTCGAGGACGAGGCGGATCGCGTGCAGCCCCTGCCCATCACGAAGCGGCTTGCCGCTCTCGCCGAGCGGCGCGAGGCGGACGCGCGCGTGGACCTCGTGCTGGCGCGCGATGCGCGCACGAAGGGCGAGGCCGCCACGGCGCTCACCTTCATCGACCGCTATCTCGCCCGCGGCGGCGACGCGGGCGTCGGCCGGCTCGAGCGTGCCCGCATCCTCGCGATGCTCGACAGCATGCCCCAGGCCGTGGCCGAGTACGGCGTGGGCCTCGACGCGCCGCCCACGCCGGCGGCGCGGGCGATCTACCGCCGGGACATCGCGTGGGTCGCCACGGGGGGCGAGCTCGCCGCATTCGACTCGCTGGCGGCGGACAGCGTGGGGTCGTACGTCCGGCGCTTCTGGGCCGTGCGCGACGCACGCGAGCTTCGCCAGCCCGGCGAGCGGGTGGCCGAACACCTGCGGCGGTGGGTCTATGCCTTCCGCTACCTCCGCGTGCCGCTCGCGCCGCGCCGGGACAACGTCTCGAAGCTGCTGATCAACCGCGTGGCGACCGCGTGCCTCGAGGGGCCCTTGTCGCTCGAGGACATCGTGCCGCTCGACCCGTCGCGCCCCGACGACGCGCGCGACGCCGAGCGCGTGCTCGACCATCGCGCGGTGCTCTGGATGCGGCATGGGCCGCCGCTGCGCGTGCAGATGCGCGACAGCACGGTGAACGCGGCGGTCGATTTCGGGCGCGAGTCCTCGTTCATCGACGAACGCGACGCGGTGTCGCGCGAGTTCCAGGCGCTCCTCCCGGTGTCGCCCGACTTCAACCCCGACATCCGGCTCCGCTCCGGCGCGCAGCAGGCGAGCACCTCCACCGCGTTCCGGTCGACGCCGACGCAGAACCAGGCGTGGCTCTACCTCATCGAGGGGGTGCCGCGCATCTACTTCCTCTCCGGCAGTTCCTCGCTCGGCAACGACAATCCGGGCACGCTCTACCTGGGCGTGATTCCCGACCAGATCGCGGTCGCGGAGTTGCTCGAGGGCCTGCCGCTCGAGCCCAGCCTGCGGCGCGACGTACTGCTCGACGCCGCGGCGGGCCGCAATCGCTTCGACGCCACCCGGCGTGACTACTTCTGCTCGCCCCAGGGCCAGGAATGGAAGGCCGAGGTGCAGGAGGACGGCCTCGTCGCGGCCACGACCGACAGCTATCACCGCACCTACGAGCAGCAGCTCGCCTCGTCGGCGCGCGTCTACACCATGGGCCGCCCCGCCGCGGGCGACGGCTTCCTCATCGTCGCCATCGCGGCGGACACGCGTAGGCTCACGCCCTCGGCGAACGTGCCGGGCGAGTACCGGCTCGCGCTCGACGCGCTCACGCTCGACCCGCGCACCGCCGATCGCGACCAGCGGCACGCCGACCTCACCTTCGTCGTGGACCCGAAGACGGGAACGGAGGCGAGCGCCGCCGCCGCGATGCCGCTGCGCGCCGGGCATCGCGAGGCACGCATCCAGCTGAGCCAGGGCGAGGCCGTCGGCTCGCTCATGTCCGAGATCATCGAGCCGGCGGGCAACGGTCCGGGCGTGACGGCGAGCGACATCGTGCTGGGCGAGGACGGCGCGCGCACCACGGTGAAGGTCAGCGGCCGCGCCATTCCCGTCAGCCCCTCGGGGGTGTTCAGCCCGAAGAGCACGCTGGCCCTCTACTACGAGCTCTACGGCACCGTGCCGGGCCAGAAGTACAAGTCGAAGCTTGCGCTCCGGCGCACCGACAACCCGAAGGCGGGCGCCGCCGCGAGCGTGGAGTTCACCGACGAGGCCGGCGCCGACAAGCTGCAGCTCGAGCGGCGGCTCACCCTGCCCGACATCAAGAAGGGCGACTACCAGCTCGAGCTCACCGTGCAGGATCCGACGGGTCGCACGGTGGTGACGCGACGACAGGCCATCTACGTCCGGGGGAAGTGAGGCACCGGAGTTGCTCCGGAGACGCCGAGCGGGGAGATTTCCGCCTGGCCGGGACCGCCCGGCGCCGACCTCGGGAGCCCGATGAGCCTGTCGTTCCACAACATCTACGCCCACGGCTTCCTGCGTGCCGCGGTGTGCGTCCCGGAAATCCGGGTCGCCGACCCGGTGTTCAACGGCGAGCGCGCCCTGGCGCTCGCCGAGGCGGCGGCACGGCAGGGCGCGGCGATCGCCGTCTTTCCCGAGCTCAACCTGACCGCCTACACCGTCGAGGACCTCGTCCAGCAGGACGCGCTCCTCGACCAGGCCGAGGCCGCCATCGGCCGGCTGGCGGCGGCGAGCCGCGAGCTCGTGCCGGTGCTCGTGGTGGGCGCCCCGCTCCGCGTCGACGGCCAGCTCTACAACTGCGCCGTGGTGATCCACGACGGGCGCGTGCTCGGCGTGGTGCCCAAGAGCTTCCTGCCCAACTACCGCGAGTACTACGAGAAGCGGCACTACGCCTCCGGCCGCGACGCCATCGCGCGCGAGGCGGTGGTGAACGGCGAGCGCGTCCCCTTCGGCACCGGCGTGCTGTTCGAGGCCACCAACGTCGACGGCTTCGTGCTCGGCATCGAGATCTGCGAGGATCTCTGGGCGCCGCTGCCGCCGAGCACCTTCGCAGCGCTGGCCGGCGCCACCGTCATCGCGAACCTGTCGGCCAGCAACGTCACCGTCGGCAAGCCCGAGTACCGGCGCACGCTCTGCAGCGCGCAGTCGGGCGCGTGCGTGGCGGCGTACCTCTACTGCGGCCCCGGACCCGGCGAGTCCACCACCGATCTCGCCTGGGACGGCCACGCGATGGTGTGGGAGAACGGCGAGCTGCTGGCGGAGTCGGAGCGCTTCTCGCGCGCGGAGCAGCTCGTCACGGCCGACGTGGACCTCGACCGGCTGCGACAGGACCGCATGCGGCTCACGAGCTTCGCCGACTGCGCGGCCGAGCATCGCGCGAAGACGGAGACGTACCGGCGCATCCCGTTCACGCTGCGCCTGCCGGCCGACGCGGGCGCGCTCCGCCGGAACGTGCTGCGCTTCCCCTACGTGCCCGCCGACCCGGCGCTGCGCGACGAGCGCTGCGCCGAGGTGTACCGCATCCAGGTGCACGGGCTGGTGAAGCGGCTCGAGCACGCGGGGCTCAGGAAGGTGGTCATCGGCGTCTCGGGCGGGCTCGACTCCACGCAGGCGCTGCTCGTGGCCGTGCGCGCCATGGACGAGCTCGGCCTCCCCCGCGAGAACGTCCTGGGCTACTCGATGCCGGGCTTCGCGACGAGCGACGTCACGCGCGACAGCGCGGGCCGGCTCATGCGCGCGCTGTGCGTCACCGGCGAGGAGATCGACATCCGGCCCTCGTGCCTCCAGATGCTGGCCGACATCGGCCATCCGTACGCCAAGGGCGAGCCCGTCTACGACACCACGTTCGAGAACGTGCAGGCCGGCGAGCGCACCTCGCACCTCTTCCGCCTCGCCAACCTGCACGGCGGCCTGGTGGTGGGCACCGGCGACCTGAGCGAGATCGCGCTCGGCTGGTCCACCTACGGCGTGGGCGACCAGATGTCGCACTACAACGTGAACGCCTCGGTGCCGAAGACGCTCGTCATGCACCTGCTCCGCTGGTGCATCGCCACCGGGCAGGTGGACGCCGACACGGCCGTGGTCCTGCGCGACATCCTGGACACCACCATCTCGCCCGAGCTCGTGCCCGGGCACGACGCCGCGCACCCGTCGCAGCACTCCGAGGCGGTGGTGGGCCCGTACGAGCTGCAGGACTTCACGCTCTACTACGTGAGCCGGTTCGGCTTCCGCCCCAGCAAGGTGGCCTACCTCGCCCTGCAGGCCTGGGGCGACGTGTCCCGCGGCAGCTGGCCCGACCTCGTGCCGCCCGAGCGGCGGCATGCGTACGACCTGCCCACCATCAAGCGCTGGCTCGAGGTCTTCCTCGTGCGCTTCTTCCGCACCAGCCAGTTCAAGCGGTCGGCGATGCCGAACGGGCCGAAGGTGGGATCGGGCGGCTCGCTCTCGCCACGCGGGGACTGGCGGGCACCGAGCGATGCGGAGGAGGTGGCGTGGGTGGAGGAGCTGCGGCGGCGGGTGCCGTGACCCCGCACGCCCTTGACAACCCCCGCCCCTCGCAGCGATCCTCACTGTCCCATGCGCACCAAGAACCCGTTCTTCTTCTACTTTACCGGCGCCGGCGCGGCTCGAGCTGCGTCCGGTTCAGGTAGCGTGCGCTAGCGCGACACCCGAACGGACCCTCGACGCCTCGCCGGCAGTTCTCGGCGGGGCGTTTTTCGTTTTGTCACACTCAGGAGCGACCAGATGCGCGTTGCGATTCAGGGAACCCACGGAGCCTTCAGCGAGGCGGCGGCCCGCCGGCGCTGGCCCACGCTCGAGGTGGTGCCGTGCCGCGAGGTGAAGGACGTGGTGGCGGCCGTGCGCGAAGGCCGCGCCGACGCGGGCTGCCTGCCGATCGAGAACTCGTTGATCGGCTCGGTGACCGCCACCTACGACTCGCTGCACGAGTCGTTCGGCTCGGGCGACCTGAAGCTCACCCACGAGACGCTGCATCCGGTGCACCACTGCATCATGGCGCCGAAGGGCGCCACGGTGAGCGGCATCACGCGCGTGCTCTCGCATCCGGTGGCGCTGGGCCAGTGCCGAAAGTGGCTCTCGGAGCAGCTGCCGGGCGTCGAGCTCGTCAGCGCGTGGGACACCGCCGGGAGCGCCGAGCTGGTGGCGCAGCAGGGCGACCCCGGCTGGGCCGCCATCGCCGCGGAGCCGGCGGCGGCCTCGCACGGCCTCGACCTCCTCGCCACGCGCATCGAGGACGATCCCACCAACCAGACGCGCTTCCTCATCTTCCAGCGGAGCGACGGTCCCCTCGCGGCATCGCCGACCGGCCCGTACAAGACGTCGCTCATCGTCTCGCTCGACCACCGGCCGGGCATGCTCGCCCACACGCTGCTCGCCTTCAGCGCACGCGGCGTCAACCTCACCGCGCTGCAGTCGCGGCCGGAGCCGTCGGCACCGTGGACGTACCGCTTCTACGTGGACGTCGAGGGTGCGGCCCACGAGCCGCGCGTGGCCGAAGCCATCGAGGAGGTCGAGGCGCTCGCCGCGAGGCTGATCATCCTCGGCAGCTACGAGGCGTGGACGGAGGGGGTGCCGAGCTTCCAGGTGACGCATCCGACGCCGGCGCACCACGTGCGGAAGCCGGACGTCCCGCTCGTGGACCGTCGCCGCCGTCCCGAGGGCACCATCGTGCACGTGCGGCACGTGGCGTTCGGCGGGCCGGCACCGGTGCTCATCGCGGGCCCCTGTTCGGTGGAGAGCCGGCAGATGATCCTCGAGACGGCCGACGCCGTCGCCGCCGCGGGCGCCGACATGATCCGCGGCGGCGCCTTCAAGCCGCGCACCTCGCCCTACGATTTCCAGGGGCTCGGCGTGAAGGGGCTGCGCTACCTCGCCGAGGCGCGTGAGCGCACGGGACTGCCGGTGGTGACCGAGGTGCTCAGCTGGGAGGAGGTGCCGCTGGTGGCGCGCTTCGCCGACATGCTGCAGATCGGTGCGCGCAACATGCAGAACTTCAGCCTGCTGCGCGCCGCGGCGAGGAGCGGCGTGCCGGTGCTGCTCAAGCGCGGCGCGGGCGCCACCATCGAGGAGTGGCTGATGGCGGCCGAGTACGTGCTCGCGGAGGGCAACCCGAACGTGGTGCTGTGCGAGCGGGGCATCCGCACCTTCGAGCGCGCCACGCGGCACACCCTCGACCTCAACGCGGTGGCGCTGGTGCAGGAGCGCTCCCACCTGCCCGTGATCGTGGATCCGAGCCACGCGGCCGGGGTCGCGAGCCTGGTGACGGCGCTCAGCGTGGCGTCGATCGCGGCCGGGGCGGCGGGCCTGATCGTGGAGGTGCATCCCGACCCGAAGCACGCCATGAGCGACGGCCTGCAGAGCCTCGACATCCCGACCTTCGAGGCGCTGGGGCGGAAGGTCCGGGCCACGGCGGAGCGCGACCCGGCGCTGGCCTAGCCGGGCGTGGGCAGCCGGCGGATGCGAATGCCGTCGAGCACGACGTCCAGCATCGCCTCGAGGCTGCGCGTGGCGTCCACGTAGCGCTCGTCGAAGGGCTGCAGGGCGTGATCGTACAGCACACCGAAGAGGACCAGGTGCGAGAGCGCGCGCGCCGTCGCGTGGACGTCGTGCGCGCGGAACTCGCCGCGCGACACGCCCAGCTCGAGTGCGCGCGCCAGGATGTCCTCGGCGCGCGCGATGATCTCGCGCACATACACCCGGGTGAGCTCGGGGAAGTTGGCCGCCTCCGACACCACCATCCGCACGATGCCGGCGCGCGCGCGCCGGTGCACCAGCCGCCACCAGCCCAGCACGAGCCGCTTCAGGAGCCGGTCGGCCTGCTCGCCGCGCCGCCGTGCAAGCACTTCGCCCCTGGTGAGGGTGGGGGCGATGCTCTGGGTGATGACCGCCTCGAAGAGGGCTGCCTTGCCGTTGAAGTACCGATACACCGTCCCGACAGTGACGCCGGCCTGGCGGGCGATGTCCTCGATGCGGGTGCCGGCGTAGCCGTGGGCGGCGAAGCACTCGAGGGCGGCCGCGATGATCTCGGAGGGTCGCGCTTCGCGACGGCGGCGCCAGCGCGGGGCTCCGGCATCTTCAACCAAGTTGTTTTTCGACAGAGGCTTAGTCACTGGCGTTGCAAATAAATGTGTATTCACTTACTATCACGGGCACTCGTGAAGTGCAAGGGTGATTGTCTCCGCCGGGGAAGGCTCTCGAGGACCACGGATCCTCGCCTGCCGACCCCGGCATCCTTGTCTCCAGACCCGCCGATGCCCTCCAACCTAATCCCGGGCGTCGGAACTGAAACGGGGTCCCGGCGCTGGCCGGGACCCCGTCTCGATCCTGGTGCTCCACCGTCAGGTCTCGCGCACCTCGAAGACCTGCGACCCCTCGGGTGACTTGAACTCGAAGTACGTCTTCTCCCCCTTCGGCATCGGGCGCTTCTGCATCGGCGGCCCCGGCATCCGTTCGCGCATGTAGTCCGCCGGCTTGGGCATCTTGCCCGCCACGGTGGTCTTCTTCCGGTTGCGCAGCACCTCGAACTTCACCGTCTCCTCGCCGTCGTAGCTCTGCAGGATGCGGTGCGCCTGACCGGGCGATGCAGCCTTGCGACCATCGATCGTGAGCAGCACGTCGCCACCCTTGAGGCCGAGCGACGACTCCTTCGGCGCGTCGATGACGAGCACCCCCTCCGTGGCCCCGAAGTACTGGCCCAGGTCCGGATTGAGCGGCGCGAGCTCGAGGTCGGCGAGCGGGCCGCCCACCCACACCTTCATGGGGCCCCCGGGGCCGGCCTCGACGCGCATGCGATCGAACTGGCGATGCAGCCCTTCCATGCGCCGCATGTCGTCGTCGAAGCGGAACGTGAAGGCACGACCCTCCGGCCCCGACCGCATGAAGGTGTCGTCGTCGCCCTGCGTGACGATCTTCGCGGAGCGCATCTCCTTGCCGCGCCGGTACTGCACGTCGATGGTGTCGTCCGGCGCGAGGCGCGCCGCGAGCTCGATGAGCCGCGTGCCCGGCAGGGAGCGGCCCTCCGGCACGCGCTCGGTCCCGCCGAGGAGGGAGGTCCCGTCGAGCTTCGTGATCACGTCACCCGACTTGAGGCCCGCCTTCTCGGCGGGGCCGCCGGGCGTGACCGCCTCGACGTAGGCACCGACGGAGTCGGTCTCGCGCGCCTGGAGGTTCACCTTCACGCCGAGCCGCGCCCGGCGGGTCATCACCATCTCGATCGTGCGCCGCTCGCCGCCCGAGGGCATGTCCCGCTCGATCGTGACCTGCGCCATGAGGGGCGTTCCCACCGCGAGGCTGCCGGCCAGCGCCACCACGTGCCAACGAAACATCTGCGTTCTCCTTTGCGGGCTCAGAGCCCGACGTTGCGGGCGTTGGTGACGTGCACGTCCACCAACGCGTTCAGCAGTCCCACGCGCTCCCGCCACAGCTGGACCCGCTGCATCTCGCCGCGGCCCGGCGGCGCGTCCAGTTCCTGCACTTCCAGCATCCGGTCGAGATCGGCGATGCGCGATTCGAGATCCGTCGCGACGCCGATGGTGCGGCCGTCCACCACGCGCTGGTCCGGCCGCGCGGCGCCGATGGCCGCCTCCAGGGCGCGTGAGCGCTCCATCAGGTCGGCGAGCTGTCGCTCGGCCGCGAGGCCCTCCACGTCGGACGCGGGCGCCGCCGAACGCAGCGCCACCGCGAGCAGCAACAGGGCGGCGACGGCCGAGATCGCCGCCACCGCCCGCTGCACCAGCCGCCGGCGCCGTTCCGCCGCCACGCGCCGCGCCACCGCCGGCCACTGGTCCCGCGCCGGACGCAGCGTCGGCAGGGCGCGCAGCCGCGCCTGGCGCTGCCGCAGCTGCTCGTACTCCGCGCGACACGCCGCGCACTCGTGCAGGTGGGCCCGGGCCTGCGCCGCACCCGGCTCGAGGCCGGGCTCGTCGAGCGCGAGCAGCTGATCCATCGTCAGGTGCGTCATGATGCCGATTCCTCTCCCAGCCACCGCCGCAGGCGCACGTGGGCGCGCGCGAGCTGCGACTTCGAGAAGCTCGCCGTCTTCCCCATCATCCCGGCGATCTCCTCGTGGGTGTATCCCTCCACGTCGTGCAGCCAGACCACGGCTCGCGACGTCTCGCCCAGGCGCTCCAGCGCGGCCTCGAGGTCCATGCGGAGGGCCGTATCCTCGCGCTTCACCGACGGCACCTCGTCCGGCAGCTCGTCGGCGTCGCGATACTTGTTGCGGCGCAGCCGCATGAGCGCCTTGCTCGCGGTGATGGTGCGGATCCAGCCCCAGAGGCTTCCCTCGGCGCGGAACTGCCCGATGCTGCGGCAGACCTCGAAGAAGGTCTCCTGCAGCACGTCCTCCGCGTCCTCGGTGGTGCGGCAGATGCGCCGGGCGAGGTTGTAGACGGGGGATTCGAACGCGCGATAGAGCGCCTCGAACGCGGCGGGATCCCCCGACCGGGCCCGGGCGACGACCGACTCGGCGTTGGCGAGCGGGTACGACTCCATCACGGCGATCCTTGTCATAGCGTGTTCTAAGATGCGCCCGGCGCGCGGAGCGTCGCAGTGCGTCCGTGCCGGGACGGACGCGAGGCGCCGCAGGTTTCGCCATGGATGCGTTGCCCCACCCTAACACGTTGGACAGCAGACACTTAAGATTCCCCCACCCCTTCACCGGCCCTGTCCAATGGTTACTGCCGTCATCCTGCTCAACGTCGAGCGCTCCCAGATCAAGGCCGTCGGCGAGGCGCTCGCCGCCTTCCCCGAGGCCGCCTCGGTCTACTCCGTGGCCGGCAAGTTCGACCTCGTCGCCACCGTGCGGGTGGCTCGGAACGAGGACCTGGCCGAGCTGGTCACCGAGCGGATGGTGGCGCTCCCGGGCATCACGCATACGGAGACCCTGATCGCGTTCCGGGCCTATTCGCGGGCGGACATCGAGTCGGGGTTCTCGCTGGGCGCGGGCTCGTAGGTGACCCAGGCGCCTCCCGCCGAGTGGCTGGAACACCTCGCCGACGAGGCGGATGCGGCGTGGCTCTACCGGGTGCTCGCCGAGCTCGAGCGTGACCCGGCGCGCGCCGTGATCTTCCGCGGCCTCGCCGACGTGGAGGACCGGCACGTCGAGGCGTGGCGGACGCTCCTCGCCGAGCAGGGTCACCGCGTGGAGCGCCCCGCCCCCTCGCGCCAGGCACGGATGCGCGCCTGGGTGGCGCGCCGCATCGGCCCGAAGGCGGTGCTGCCGATGCTGCTCGAGGAGGAGGGCCGCGAGGTGAAGGGCTACCTCGACATGTACCGCTCGGCACCGGAGGGTGCCACCGCCCCGACCGCGCTGCGTCTGGCGCGCGAGTCGAAACTGCACGCGGGGGAACTCGCCAC
>DASUOW010000108.1:0-4019 GCA_036276435.1 Gemmatimonadales bacterium | reverse complement strand
ACGGGGCCGCTCTGGCCGGCACGACCACCCACGACGCACGAGCGAACGATGATGCGGATCGAACGGCGGCACCTGGTGCTGGCGACGGCGCTGCTGCTTGGCGCCTGTTCGTCCGGCGACGATTCCCCCGCGCCCGAGCCGTCCTATCCGGCCATCGAGGCCGCGCTCACCATCGATCCCGGCGCCCTGGCGAACTACAGCCGGCCGGTGCTGCCCGCGTACCTCACCGCGGCGATCGCCGCCGGCTTCGACAACACGCCGGCCGACAACCCCATCACCGACGCCGGCGCCACCGTCGGCCGGGTGCTGTTCTACGACACGCACCTGAGCACCACCAGCACGGTGAGCTGCGCCACCTGCCACGCGCCGGCCATCGGGTTCACCGACGCCGACCGGTTCAGCGGCGGGGTCGCGCCGCCGGCGGTGACGCCGGCGCACAGCATGCGCATCGTCAATGCGCGCTTCTATCCCGGCCTCTCGTTCTTCTGGGACAAGCGTGCGCCCACGCTGGAGCAGCAGGTCGTCGAGCCCATCACCAACGCCGTCGAGATGGGGTTCGACGACGCGGCGGGCGGCATCGCGGCCGCGACGGCACAGCTGCAGGCACAGGCGTACATGCGCGAGCTGATGCAGCTCGCCTATGGCGATTCCACGGTCACGACGCTCCGCGTGCAGCGGTCGCTCGCGCAGTTCATGCGGAGCATCGTCGCCACCGGCAGCCGCTTCGACGCGGGCCTCGCGCAGGTGGGCAACGTCGGCCAGCCGTTCCCGAACTTCAGCGCCGCCGAGAACCGCGGCAAGCAGCTCTTCCTCCAGCCGCCCAACCAGGGCGGACCCGGCTGCGCCGGCTGCCACGCGCCGCCGACCTTCGCCCTTGTGGCGAATGCGCAGAGCAACGGCCTCGACGCGGGCGAGACGCGGATCTTCAAGAGCCCGTCGCTGATGAACGTCGCCCAGAGCGGCCCGTACATGCACGACGGGCGGTTCGCCGACCTCGCAGCGGTGGTGGAGCACTACGACGGCGGCGTGCAGGACGGCCCGGCCCTCGACCAGCGGCTCCGCGCCCCCGGCGGTGCCGTGCGCCGGCTGAACCTGACGGCCGACGACAAGGCGGCGCTCGTCGCCTTCCTGCAGACGCTCACCGATGCCACGCTGGCCGGCGACGCCCGCTTCACCGACCCGTTCCGGCGGTAGCTCGACCGCTTAGCTTCCCCGGATGGCACGCCCCACCCCGACGCTCGAGCGCGAGCGTGAACGCTGGGCCCGCGGCCGCCTCCTCGTCGGGGTGGACGAGGTGGGGCGCGGCCCGCTCGCCGGCCCGGTGGTGGCCGCCGCCGTGGTGTTCCGTCCCGACGCGCGCCGCATCCGCGATCTCCGCGATTCCAAGCAGCTCAAGGCCGAGGAGCGGGAAGCGCTCCTGCGGCCCATTCGCGCGCGGGCACTCGCCATCGGGCTCGGCGCCGCGTCGGTGCGCGAGATCGACCGCCTCAACATCCGCGTCGCCACGGCGCTTGCCATGCGCCGAGCGCTCGCGCGCGTGCTCCCGGCCCTCGAGGCGTGGGACATCCTCGTCGACGGACTCCCGTTCCCCGAGATCGGCCATCCGCACGAGGCCCTCGTGAAGGGCGACGCGCTCTGCATGTCGATCGCGGCGGCGGGCGTGGTGGCGAAGCAGGTGCGCGACGGCCTCATGGCCCGCCTCGCGCGGCGGCACCCTGCCTACGGCTGGGATGCGAACATGGGATATGGCACGCCGGCGCATCAGGCCGGGCTGCTCGCGGCGGGACCGTGCGTGCATCATCGGCGCAGCTTCGCGCCGGTATCGCAACTGGCGCTGGGACTCGTCGAGGGCGGCTCCACGCCGCCGAGCGAACGCGCGCTCGCGCTCGGGACGGCTAGCGCACCGGCGAACGACGCAGCACCGCGACGGTGAAGCGCTGCTCGGCGCCGCTGGGCGTGCGGTGCACGTCGGCGAAGCTCTGCTCGAGCGCGAACGCCGCCCCGAACTCCGACGCCAGCTCCACGGGACCGTAGCGCGCCACCTCGAGCCCGCTGCAGCGAGCGGGCCCCTCGGGCGCGAAGGTCGAGATGAGGAGGGTGCCGCCAGGGCGGAGCGCCGCGGCAGCGATCGCCACGTAGCGCGCCCGGTCCTCGGCGCGGGTGAGGAAGTGGAACACGGCGCGGTCGTGCCAGACGTCGAACGCGTGCGCCGGCAGCTCCGCCCGCGTCACGTCCGACTCGATCCACGCGACCTCGCGCGCTCGCGCGCCAAGACGCGCCTGCGCCCGTGCGAGGGCCGAGCCCGAGATGTCCAGCACGGTGACCCGTCCGAGGCGCGCGGCCAGCACGGCGTCGACGAAGGTGGAGTCGCCCCCGCCGATGTCGATGACCGCGGTGTCCGGGCCGGCCCCCGCGGCGCGCAGCAGCTCGAGGGAGCGCGTCGGTTCGGCCTGGTACCAGCTGACCTCCGTCGTCAGCCGGCTCGTGTACACGCCCTCCCAATGTGTCTTCCGCTCCACGCCACCTCCATGACTGCAGCCGGATCTCCCGCGTAGCGCGGAATGAGCCGCGCTCCGCGGTGCTACGGTCCTGGCGCGCCGAGCGGGCTCGGGGCGCACCCCGTCGGCTCGACGGTGTAGACGAAGCTCGCGATCTTCCAGCCGGCGTCGGTGCGCACCAGCGTGACCGCGTCCACCCCGCAGTGCGAGAACTTCCCGTCCACGTGGAAATCGTAGGGCGTCCACAGCGTGGCGAGCCGACCGTGCACCTGCACGGTCGGTTGCCACATGCGCTCCAGCAACCTCTCGCCCGGCTTGCCCAGGCTCGCGACGTGCTGGTCATGCGTCCGGCGCCACGTCACGAAGCCTGCGTCGGACTCGCGCATGCCCCACGTCACCCCGTCGTCGAGCAGCACGCGCCGGGCCCCCGCGGTGTCCCGGGCCATCATGGTGCGGAAGAACTCCTGCACCGTGGCGCGCACCGAGTCCTGCGCCGTCTGGGCCCGGAGGCCGGGCGCGCCGCACGCGAGCAGCATCAGCACCAGCCCGCACCGTGCGACCCGCATCAGCGCATCGCCTTGTGCTGCCCGCCGTCCACCGCCACGCATTCCCCCGTCACCCAGCTCGCCCGCGGCGACACCAGGTAGGCGGCGAGGTCGGCCACTTCCTCCGCGGTGCCGTAGCGGCCCGACGGGATCGTCTGCATCACGGCGGCATACGTGTCGGGCTGCTGCTGGTGCATGACGTCCCAGAACCCGCCGGGAAAGTCGATGGCCCCCGGGGCGATCGCGTTCACCCGGATGTGCTTCGACGCGAGCGCCTGGGACAGCTTCTTCGCGTACGCGATGAGCGCGGCCTTTCCCGTCGTGTACGCGAAGTCCGGCCACGGGTTCGCCTCCAGCCCCGAGATCGACGACACCAGCAGGATGCTGCCGCCGCCCGCCTCGGCCATCCACGGCGTGACGTGGTCGCAGGCGTGCACCGCCGCCATCAGGTCCACCGCCAGCGTGGCCTGCCAGTCCGCCGGCGAGGGGCCGACCGCGAGCGCCGAGGCGTTCGACACCAGCACGTCGACGCCGCCGAGCGCCGCGCGGGTGGCATCGAGGAAGCGCCGGAGTGCCGCGGGATCCGCTACGTCGCACGGCTCCGCGAAGACCTTTACGCCCGTCGCTTGCAGGCTGTCGGCCGCCTCCTGCAGCACGGCGGGGTCGCGGCCGCAGATGGCCACGTTGGCCCCCTCCCGCGCCAGCTGGTGCGCGATGGCGCGCCCGATGCCTCGACTGGCCCCGGTCACGACGCAGTTGCGTCCGGTCAGCTGCAGATCCATGGTCTCCCGCCTCGCGGTGATGGTCGATGAAGAAACGGCCCCGCCCGCACGGCTGGCAAGGGCGTCCTTCATGGAAGCGGGCAGCGCGCTTCAGGGAACGCTCATGCGTGCGGCGGTAGCGTTGGCACGACATGGCGCTCCTCTCCCTGCTGGCCCTGCTTGCGCTGCTTCCCGTCCAGCTGCCCGCCACGGGC
>DASUOW010000107.1:0-7766 GCA_036276435.1 Gemmatimonadales bacterium | reverse complement strand
GCAGCGGCGGCGGGTTCTCCGTCAGCACCTTCGCCACGATGGCCTGCGAGCTGGGGCCGATGAACGGCGGCTCGCCGGCGAGCATCTCGTAGGTCATCGCGCCCAGGGCATAGACGTCGCTGCGCGGGCCGATGTCGCGGTCGCCCATCGCCTGCGCGGGGCTCATGTAGGCCGGGGTGCCGAGGCTCATGCCGGTCTGCGTCATGCGGCTGCCGCCGGCCTGCTGCACCGCGAGCGCGATGCCGAAGTCGGCCACCAACGCCTGCCCGTCCTGCAGCAGGATGTTCTCCGGCTTGATGTCGCGGTGCACCACGCCGCGCTTGTGGGCGAACTCGAGGGCGCTCGCCACTTCCTTGGCGAGGCGCACGGCCGCGTCGACGGGGAGCTGCCGCTCGCGCACGAGCCAGCCGCGCAGCGTCTCGCCCTCGATGAAGGGCATGACGTAGTAGAGCAGGTTGTCGGCGGCGCCCGAGTCGATGAGGCCGAGGATGTGCGGGTGCTGCAGGCTCGCCGTGGTCTTGATCTCGGTGAGGAAGCGCTCGCCGCCGATGACCGCACTGAGCTCGGGGTGCAGCACCTTGATCGCGACCTTGCGGTCGTGCTTCAGGTCTTCGGCGAGGTAGACGGTGGCCATGCCGCCCTGGCCGAGCTCGCGCTCGAGGCGGTAGCGATCGGCAAGCGCCGCGCCGAGACGCGTGAGCACGTCGGTCACGGCTTCACCTTCGCCTTCAGCTCCTCGAACCAGTTCTCGACCAGCAGGAACGAACGCGTGCTCTCGGCGCGGCGCAGCGCGCGCGCCATGAGGAAGCGCTGGTCATCCCGCGACAGGTCGAACGGGGTGTAGTACTCACCGCTGACGAGGTAGAGGTCCTCGCCGAGATTGAACAGGGCCCGGCGGGCGCCGAGCCGGAACTCGGCGCCGCCCTGCACGGGGGCCGCCACCATGTTGCGCTCGGCGTCCACGTAGAAGAGCTCGCGGCCGCTGTGGGCCCAGAGCGGGGCCTGGCCGCCGTTGGTGGAGACCTGCCACTTGCCGCTGTCGGTGGCGGGGAAGGGCCGCACGTAGATCTCGGACCGCCCGGTCTCGTCCGATTCGTAGGCCAGCCACCGTCCATCGGGCGACAGCGCGGGCGCCGATTCGTCGACGTCGGGCTGCGCCACGAGCGGCACGGGCGCGCTGTCGATGCCGGGCCGGAGCCCCAGGATATCCCGCCCGCCGGCCTGGCTGGCCGCCGCCCCTCCCGTGCGGATGACCAGCCAACGGCCGTCCGGCGACCAGCGCGCCTCACGGATCGGGTCCTTGACCCTGTCGGCAGGTGCGAGCGGGTTCTCGGTGCCTCCGGTGCCGTCGGCGCGGCGTTGACGCAGCTCGCCTCCTTGACTCAGGTAAGTCACGGAGCGCCCGTCCCGCGTCCACCGGGGGCGCGCTTCGTTGGCGGAGTCGAACGTCACGCGTGAGAGTGGACCGGCCGGCAGCTCCTTGATCCAGATGTCGTCGCCCGCGTCGTTGTTGAGCCCCACGGCGAGCTGCGTCCCGTCCGGTGAGAGCGACCAGCCGACGTTGCCACCGGCTCGCGAGAGGCGGAAGGTCCACGCCGAGTCCACCGGGCGCTGCGTGCCCGTCCGGTCCACCCACACCAGCGTATGCCGCTGCCCTGACCCGCCGGCGGTCGGGCCGCCGACCTCCAGCACCAGCGTGCCGGTGGACGACGCGGTGAGGTTCCGGGCGAGGCCGTTCGGCCCCGTCGCGACGCCGCCGAGGACCGGCACGGGCGTGCTGCGGAACGCCAACGTCTTCAGGTCGAAGGGTGCCGCGAAGACCTGCCCATCCCTCGCGACGTACGCGACGTGCCCGGAGCTCAGATATGCGCCCTGGCGCTCGCCCGGGAGCAGCACCCTGGCGTCACCGGATGCGAGGTCGAGCACCCAGAGGTCGCCCGTCGTGCAGCTCTGGGAACACGACGTGAAGAGCACGCCGCGGCCGCGCGGAAGTGCTGAGGGAAACAGCAACACCCGCCCCGGGGCTTCCGGCGCCCGGACCAGGGTGGACGGACCGCCGGTCTCGGACACGCGCATGAGATTCCAGCTGTTGCGCTGGACGTAGACGATCGTGCCGTCGTCCAGCCATGCCATGGCGGCGCCGCCATTCGCGGAGTCCGTGAGCGTGGTGATCGCGCCCCCGCTGATGGGGATCTTCTTCAGTTGGGAGCCTTGCCCGAAGGCGATCCACTCGCCGTCCGGCGAGATGATCTGGCCAGAGGGGTTCGTGGTGCCGGGGAGCGGGGTGGCCTGGTACTCGTCCCGGCGCTTCACCCAGAGCTGGCGCTGCTGGGCGCTGTCGCCGGGGCCCTGGTACACGAGCCGCGAGCCGTCCGGGGTGATCGCGATGCGTCCGACCGGGGCCTGCCCCTCGGCGAACGCCAGGCCGTAGCGGGACACTGGCCGCGGGGGCTCGGGCCGGAGCCAGCCCCACAGCGCGGCCGCCACCGCCAGCGCCGCGACGGCACCGGTGGCCAGTGCCACCCGCCGCCACCGGTGGGATGCGGGCGACGCAGTGGGCACGAACGCCGTCATCGGCCGCGTGAACGCGGTGGACGAGAGCGCCTCCGCGAACTCCGCGGCAGTGGCGAAGCGATCGGCCGGGAGCTTTTCGAGGGCGGTGAGCACGGCCGCCTCGACGTGCGGCGGGATGGTGTGCCGCTGGGTCAGCATCGGTCGCGGCGACTCGGTGACGACACGCGCCACGATGGCCTGCGCGGTGGTGCCGGTGAAGGGCGGCTCGCCGGTGAGCATCTCGTAGAGCACGCAGCCCAGGGCGTAGACGTCGGAGCGCGCGGTGATCTCGCGCTCCCCCATGGCCTGCTCCGGGCTCATGTAGTGCGGCGTGCCGAGGCTCATGCCGGTCTGCGTCATGCGATCGCCGGCCTGGCTGGCGGCCAGCGCGATGCCGAAGTCGGCCACCAGCGCGCTGCCGTCGTGGAGCAGGATGTTCTCAGGCTTGATGTCGCGGTGGACGATGCCCTTGCGATGGGCGTAGTCGAGCGCGAGGGCGCACTCGCGCGCGATGCGGACCGCGTCGGCGATGGGCAGCTGCTTCTCGCGGGTGATGCGGTCGCGGACCGTCTCGCCCTCGATGAGGGGCATGACGTAGTAGAGGAACCCGTCGCACTCGCCCGAGTCGTGCAGCGGGAGGATGTGCGGGTGCTGCAGGTTGGCCGTCGTCTTGATCTCGGACAGGAACCGGTCGGCGCCGATGACGGCGGCGAGCTCGGGGCGGAGAACCTTGATGGCGACCTGGCGGTCGTGCTTCAGGTCCTCGGCGAGGTAGACGGTGGCCATGCCGCCGGCGCCGAGTTCGCGCTCGAGGCGGTAGCGGTCGGCGAGGGCCGTGGCGAGTCGCGGCAGCGGGTCCGTCACTGCCCGTTCCCCGCGGCCAGGGCCGCGCGCAGCTCGGTGACGAAGTTCTCCACGAGCACCAGGTCCCCCGACGTGTCACCCTCGCCGGAGGTGACGAGCAGGAAGCGGCGGCCGTCGCGCGAGACATCGAACAGCCGGTCACTGTTGTTCCGCTCGAACCGCGTCCCGGCCGGTGCGTGCAGCACGACGCGATGCGCGGCCAGGGCCGGTCCGCGCGCCATGTCGGCCACATCGACGGTGTTCTCGTCCGATCGGTAGAAGAGCTCCCGACCGTCGCGGCTCCAGAGCGGGCTCTGTCCTCCTCCCTGGGAAATCTGCCACTTGCCCTGGTCCACCTCGGGGAAGGGCCGGACGAAGACTTCCCGTTCGCCCGTCTCCGTCGATACGTACGCCAGCCACCGGCCGTCCGGCGAGATGCTTGGCTGGAGTTCCTCGTAGCTCTCCGCCAGCAGCGGGCGCAGGGTGCTGTCGGTGCCGAGCCGCATGACGAGGATGTCGCGCGAGGGTGGCCCGCCGACGGCCACCACCAGCCACGCGCCGTCGGCGGACCACCGTGCCTCATTCACGTTGCGGCCCACGTCGGCGACGAGTTCCTCCGGGCCGACCCCGTCCGCGCGGCGCCGCCAGAGGCTCCAGCGCCCGTCGCGGTTCGAGCTGTAGCTCACGTACTGACCGTCCGCGGTCCACGCGGGCGACGCGTTCTCCTGCCCGCCGAAGGTCAGTCGCGAAACGGGACCGCGGTCCATCTGCTTGACGCGGATATCCATGCGAGCGTTGCTCGCCGGCCCCGACTGGCCCAGCCTCGCCACCGCCGATTCAACGCCGATGGCGAGCCGGGCGCCGTCGGGAGAGAGGGCGTACGCCTCGAGTTCAGGGTCGTGCCAGGCGGTGTCCACCGGCGTCACGGCACCGGACCGGTCCACCCACATCAACGTCTCGGCGGAATTGACGCCGGGAAGCGTGTACGCGAGCGTCCCGCCGGCGATGGCGAGGTCCGTCTGGCTGCCACGCACGGAGAGATTGCCGAAGAGGGGAACGGGACGGCCCCGCACGGAGAGCTTTCCCAGGTCGAAGGGCACGGCCAGCAGCGTCCCTTCGGGGGCCACGTACACCAGAGCCCCTGCGTCGGCGACATAGTAGCCGGAGACGCCCTGCAGCGTGGTGCTGATCCGGCCGGTCTTCAGGTCCACGACATGGAGCCTGTATTGCGCGTCGTCTGCTCCGGACCCCGGCTGCTCGGCCACCAGCGCGCCTCGCGCGCTGGGGAGGATGTTCAGCCAGCGATAGCGGCCCCCCTTGGCCGGAGGCGGAATCGTCGCGACGTCCTCCGGCGGCCCCCCGCCGCCAGGCACGCGCCGGACCATCTGGTCGTTGCCGACGAAGTAGACGAATCCCCCGGGTCCCCAGGCCGGTGAGCTCTGGAACCCCGAGTCCGCCAGGGTGAGCGGCGGTCCGCCCCGGAGCGAGGCCACCCGGATCGAGGAAGGGCTGAACATGAGGAACGCCACCTGCGAGCCGTCCCAGGACACGACGGGCACGGTAGGAGTCCCCCGCGTTCCCGGGATGGCGCGTGATTCCAGGCTGCCGAGGGGGCGGACGAAGAGTTGTCGCGCCCTCCCGGCTCCCTCGCCGACATACACCAGCTCCCGGCCGTCCGCTGTCATCGCAAGGCGGCCGGGTTCACCAGCTCCGACGTACGAGAGCGGCGCCGCGCTGTCGAGCCTCACCCTGTAGCGCCCCACGGGTCCGGTGGGCTGCGGGCGGCGCGCGGCCCAGACGGCGGCCGCCGTGGCGATCAGCGCCGCGGCCGAGGCCGCCACCGCAAGGCTGCGCCAGCGTCCCGCTGCTACCGGGCTCCGCCCGGCCGTGCCGGCGGCGCTCAGGGCCACGGTGAAGCCCGTGTCCCGCAGCGCCTCGCCGAACTCGCGCGCGGTGGCGAAGCGGTCGGCGGGGAGCTTCTCGAGCGACTTCGCGATGGCTGCGGCGACGTTCGGCGGCACCGCACGGCGCAGCTTCGTGACCGGGGCGGCGTCTTCGGTGACGATCTTCATGATGATCTGCTGCGCGGACGCGCCCGTGTGCGGCGGGCTGCCGGTGAGCATTTCGTAGAGTACGCTGCCGAGCGAGTAGACGTCGCTGCGCGCCGAGATCTCGCGCTCGCCGGTGGCCTGCTCGGGGCTCATGTAGTGCGGCGTGCCCAGCGAGAGGCCGGTCTCGGTCATGCGCCCGCCCGCCGCGGCACTCACCGCCAGCGCGATGCCGAAGTCGGCCACCATCGGCCGGCCGTCGTGGAGCAGGATGTTCTCCGGCTTGATGTCGCGATGGATCACGCCCTGGCGGTGCGCGTAATCCAAGGCATCGGCCACGGCCACGGTAAGCTTGACCGCCTCGTCGATCGAGAGTTGGGTCTCGCGGTCGAGCTTCGATCTCAGCGTCTCGCCCTGGATGAAGGGCATGACGTAGAACAGGAAGCCGTCGGCGGTGCCGGAGTCGAACAGCGGCAGGATGTGCGGGTGCTGCAGCGCCGCCGTCGTCCTGATCTCGACGACGAACCGCTCGGCGCCTAACACGGCCGCGAGCTCGGGCTTGAGCACCTTGAGCGCGACCTTGCGGTCGTGCTTGAGGTCCTCGGCGAGGTAGACGGTGGCCATGCCGCCCTGGCCCAGCTCGCGCTCGAGGCGGTAGCGGTCGCTCAGCGCCGCCGTCAGGCGATCGATCGGTGTGCTCACTTGCCTCCTGTCGCGCGGGCGCGCAGCTCGGTGAACCAGTTGAGCACCAGCACCAGCTCGCCGACGTCGTTCAGCGTGTTGTTGATCATCACGAATCGCTGGTCGTCGCGCGTGATGTCGTAGCCGCGATGGTTGAGGTCCTGGATCATGTTGGCCGTGCTGAAGAGCACGCGGGGCGGGCGGGCGGAGAAGGCGGCGCCCAGCGTGACGTCGGCGACCATCATCTCGCCCCGGTTCGAACGGAAGAACAGCTCGCGCCCGCTGTGCGCCCAGCGCGGCTCGGCGCCCCCGTCGATCGACACCTGCGACTTCCCCGCGCCCGGGTCGTCGAGCAGGCGGACGTACACCTCGTTGCGGCCCGACTCGTTCGACACGTAGGCGAACCAGCGGCCGTCGGGCGAGATGTCCGCCCCGAACTCCTCGAAGCGCCCGGCCACGAGTGGCGTGGGCGCCGCGGCCGCACCGGGCACCAGCAGGAAGAGGTTGCGGTTGCCGTCGACGCCGCCGCTGCCGAAGCGCACGATGGCGCGCCGACCGTCCGGCGTCCACGCGACCTCGTCGACCTGGGAGGGGTGCGCCAGCAGCGACTCCGCATCCGCACTGCCATCGGCCCGCTGGATCCACGCGTTGCGCTTGCCGCTGCGCGACGAGATGAACGCGATCCGCCGGCCGTCCGGCGTCCAGGACGGACGGGTGTTGGTGGCCCCACCGAAGGAGAGGCGGGACACGGGCCCGGCGGGGAGCTGCTTGACCCAGGTCTGCTCGCCCTCGATGCCGGGGGACGCGATCGCGAGCCGCGTCCCGTCGGGTGAGAGCGCCACGTTCGTGAAGTTGCCGCGCCACATCGAATCCACGGGCGTCACGCGTCCGGTGCGATCCACCCAGGCGGGCTGCTGGCTCCCGGCGCCGCCGCCGGGCATGTAGAGCATCGTCCCGTTGTCGGCGACGGCGAACTGCGCCGACCCGCTCATGTTGTCGACCTGCACGCCCTCGACGATGGCCGCCGCGGCGCCGGTGAGGGCGAGGCGCTTCAGGTCGAACCCCG
Source organism: Gemmatimonadales bacterium (assembly GCA_036276435.1). GTDB lineage: Bacteria > Gemmatimonadota > Gemmatimonadetes > Gemmatimonadales > GWC2-71-9 > JAGGAG01. Next base: position 575 of record DASUOW010000107.1, on the reverse strand, counting down.
CGGCCAGCAGGGAGCCGCCCAGCGTGGCGTAGAGGATGTGCCCGGTGGGCAGGTAGCGGCCGTAGACCGCGTCCTTGATCAGCGGCGTGGTGCGACCCGTCTCGAGATCCAGGACGCCGATCTCCGTGTCGCCGATCGACGAGTGCCAGATCTGCACCAGCACCGTCCGGTCGCCGGGCAGCAGCTGGGGCCAGTCGTGCTCGGTCTCGCCGCGCGTCGAATCGAGCACGCTGATGATCTCGACGGCGCCGCCGGTGGCGGCGACCCGTCCGAGGCGGGTGGCGGAGGTCACGAAGTAGATCCGGCCGTCCACTCCCCAGTCGCCGCCCCACGCGACCGACGAGTCGCGGACCACCGTGATCGTCGGGCCTCCGTTCACGGGCACCACCCGGAGATCGCCGGGGGTGCCCGTGAAGAAGGCCACCGACTGCCCGTCGGGCGAGAAGAATGGCGCGTGCGCGCCCTCGGTGCCCGCGAGCGGACGCGCGGAGAGCGAGTTCAGGTCCCGCACCCACAGCCGCGAGCCGAGGCTGTCGGGGCCGACGTAGACGACGCGCGAGCCGTCCCGCGAGATG
>DASUOW010000106.1:0-6663 GCA_036276435.1 Gemmatimonadales bacterium | reverse complement strand
CCGAACAGCTCGAGGCAGTTCGACGTCGTGCGGTCGGCCACTTGGGAGCTGAAGAGCTTGGCCATGGCGGCCTGTTGCTGGAAGGGCAAGCCGGTGTCCTTGAGCCGGGCCGCGTTGTAGACCATCAACCGCGAGGCTGCGAGGTCGGTGGCGCACTGGGCCAGCTGGAACTGCACCGCCTGGAAGTTGGCGATCGCCTTGCCGAACTGCTTGCGTTCCTTGACGTACTGCGTGGCCGCCGCGAGCGCGCCGCTGCCGACGCCGATCATCTGCGCCCCGATGCCGATGCGGCCCTCGTTCAGGGTCTCGATGGCGATCTTGTAGCCCTGGCCCACCGGGCCGAGCACGTTGGCCTTCGGCACCTGGCACTGCTCGAGGATGAGCTCGGTGGTGCTGGAGGCGCGGATGCCGAGCTTGTTCTCCTTCTTGCCCACCGCGAAGCCGGGGAAGTCGCGCTCCACGAGGAACGCGGTGATGCCCTTGTAGCCCTTCGAGAAGTCGGTGTTGGCGAAGACGATGAACAGCCCCGCCTCGGCGCCGTTGGTGATCCAGAACTTCCGGCCGGTGAGCTCCCAGTGGTCGCCCTTGTCGTCGGCGCGGCACTGGAGGGCGAAGGCGTCGCTGCCGCTCTCGGGCTCGGAGAGCGCGAAGGCGCCCAGCAGCCCCGTGGTCATGCGCGGGAAGAGGGCGCGCTTCTGCTCCTCGCTGCCCCAGCGCATGAGCGCGTTGTTGACGAGGGTGTTGTGCACGTCGACGTAGATGGCCGCCGAGGCGTCCACCCGGGCAAGCTCCTCGATGGCGAGGGTGGCCATGAAGATGCTGCCGCCCGCGCCCCCGAGTTCCTCGGGCACCTCGATGCCCATCAGCCCCATCTCGAAGAACTTCTCGATGATCTCGGGGCGGAACTTCGCGGCCTCGTCCATCTCGTGGACGTGCGGCTTGACCTCCGTCTCCGCGAACTCGCGCACGGCCGCGCGGAACATGGTCTCTTCTTCAGAGAGGGTCGAGAGCGCCTGCGGCGCCGCGGTGGCCTGTGTCGTCATGGGATGCGGGTCCTCGCCCGTCGGGGGGTACGGGGGCAAACCTAGCGCGGCGGCGGACGGAGACAAAGGACGGCCAGGCGCTCCGTGCTCAGTCCACCGCTGAACCGATCAGGGCGCCGATGCCCGCCAGCACGAGCCCGCTGCCGATGCCGATCAGGGCAGGAATGCCCACCCACTCGCGGGCGTTGCAGTTCTCGCTGCCCGAGCAGAGCTCGCTTGCGACCACGACGCCCGTGATGGCACCGCCCACCACCCCGACGATGCCGCCGACGAGCGCGCCCGTGCGGGTGTGGTCCGCGCGCCGGTGCCGCGCGTCCATGACCGGCATCGCGGCGAGCGCCGGCGGCGCCTCGTGCACCGAGGCGAACGTCGGGGCGATGCGCGGACCGCGTTCGGCGTGCTGCGCCTGCAGGGTTCCAGGTACGTGGAGCGCCAGCGCCAGCAGGAAGAAGGCTCGAGCGAGGGGTGCAGCGATCTCCTGGGTCGTCACGGGCGGGCTCCTCGGGCGTTGGGGTCTGGGGATGACGAAGGTGCCGCCGCCCGCATCGCGGCGAGCGGGGCGAGATCGGGGTGACTCACGAACCACTGCCGGCGCCACGCGCGCTCCCGGCTCGCCTGGGTTTCCCAGTGGAACGCGGCATCCCAGTCGGCCAGTTCCGCGTGTGCGAGCGCCAGGCGCAGCTCGGGCGGGTTGAAGCGGTCGCCCGCATCGCCGTCGGGCATGGTGGCCACGCGCTGCTCCAGGGCGGCGACCTCCGTGCGCAGCTCCGCCGCGCGCGCGTCGCGGTAGCCCGCGACGCCGTCGCGTCGAAAGGCCTCGGCGAACACCGCCCCGGCGGCGCGCTCGTCGCGACATCGCTCCGCGATGGCGGCCTTGAAGTCGCCGAGTCGCTCGTGACAGCGGATCAGTCGCTCGCGCGCCGCCCAGTAGCGCGGGTCCAGCTCGAGGGCGAGCCGCAGCTCGGCGAGCGCCGCATCGTACCGGCGCAGCGCCATGCAGCCCGCGGCGAGCCCGTTGCGGAACGTCGGGATGCGCGGCTCGAGCCGGACCGCCTCCGCGAGCAGCGCCAGCGCCTCCTCGTGCCGCCCGAACAGCCCGCGCAGGATGGCGAGGAAGCGATGGCCCTCGGGATACGACGGGTCGAGCTCGCGCACCCGCTGGAAGCGGCGCTCTGCCTCGTCCCAGTCACCGTCGAGGAACATCGCCTGCACGCCGAGGTGCACGTGGGGGATGGCCTGCATCGGGTCGAGCGCCAGCGCCTCGTGGCTCAGCTCGATGGCACGGGCGAACGTCGGGGCGAAGGGACGGATCCGATTCCGCGCGGCAGCCACGGCGTAGAAATTCGAGAGCCCCGCCACCGCCGGCGCGAAGGTCGGGTCGAGCGCGAGCGCCTGCTCGAACAGCTCGCGGCTCTGCAGGAGGTCGTCGGGATGCCCGCCGGCGGCCGCACGGAGGAAACGGTGCTGGCCGCGCAGGTAGAGCAGGTACGCCTCGCCGTGACGCGCCGGCCGGCCGCTGGTGACGAGGTCGAGCTCGTCCGACGCGGTGGCTCCAGCCGCGCGGCACACCGCGGCCGCGACGTGCGCCTCCAGCGTATACAGCTCGGCGTCGTCCACGCCGAACGCGTCGCCGAGCAGCAGGCGACCGTCGGACACGCGGATGACCTCGATGCGGATGCGGAGCTGGCCACCGCCGGCGGCCAGCACCCCCGTCACCACGGCATCGGCGCCCACGTCGCGGCCGGCGGCGACCGGGTCGCCGGAGGGAACGGCCGCGACCGCGAGCGCGCCGCGGGCCGTGACGTGGAAGCGCGCGAGCCGGGCCAGTCGGTTCGCGATGCCAGAGCCCACGCCCTCGCACAACTCTGCGCCGTCGCCGCGTCCGCTCCGGTCGATGAACGGGAGTACTGCCAGCGACGCGATGTGCACGGGGGACGCCGTCGCCGCGCGCGCGCGGAGGCGCTGCATCAGGGTCACGGTCTCGCTCGACGGCTCGGCACCGAACTCGCCCGCCAGGCGCCCGGCGAATGCCTCGTAGGCGCGGATCGCGCCGCTACGGTCGCCACAGGCGTCGAGGCACTGCATGAGCCGGCGGAGCGCGAGCTCGTCGTCAGGGTTGCGCTCGTGGGCCCAGCGGGCCAGCCGTGCGGCGCCGGCGGGATCGCCCGCTGCGCGGAGCGCGTCGGCGCGCAGCCACGCGGCATTCGCCGCCGCGTCGTGGAGCCGACGCCGCTCGCCGTCCAGCCAGCGCTCGAACTCCGGGGCGTCCGACACGTGGAAGCCCGTGAGCAGTTCGCCGCTGTAGCGCGCGATCGCCGCGTCGACGCGGCCGGCCGCCAGGTCGGCCTCGAGCGCGAGCGCGTCGCACGCGACGTGCACGGGATCGAGCCCCACGAGCCCGCCACCCGCCGTGACCACCACGTGCTCGCCCAGTGCGGCGCGGATGGCATGGAGCGAGTTGCGGAGCGCGTGGCGCGCGGTCGCCTCGTCCGCTTCCGGCCACAGCAGCGCGATGAGCGTATCCCGCGCATGCAGGCCGCGTGGCCGCGCGAGTGCCAGGTACACGAGGGTGGCCAGCCGCCGGGGCTGCATGACGCCCGCGCCGGCTCGCTCGCCGGAGGCGAGGTGCACGTCCGGCGGGCCGAGCACCTGCAGGATGAAGGAGGGCTGGATGGGGGTCACGGGCCGATGCGAGCTGGGATGCAAGAATATGCGCCGGATCGGCCGGAGACGCCTCCGGCGACGAAGTGAGGCCTCGGTGACGATCCGATGACGGGGTCGGCCGAGGTTGGTGGCATGCCTCGTCGTCCGACGGGGCTTCGTTGCCCCCGACCCGGAGGACCGTCCGCATGTCGCCGTCCCGACGCCTGCTCATGCTGGCTGCACTCGCCAGCCTGACCGCCTGTGGCACCCCCACCGACACCCCGTCCCCATCCGCTCCGGGCACACTGGCCTCGGCCGACAACGCCCTGCGCGACGTCGCGGCACGCGCGGCGGTGCTGCACTGGAACGAGGTCGCCACCGCCATGGTGTCGCGTGTCGACATCCCGGCGCCGCTGCCTCCCGCACCCGAGGCGCTCTTCTATGCCATGACGAGCGGTGCCGTCCACGACGTGCTCAATGCCATCGACCGGCGGTACGAGCCCTACGCGTACGCCGGACGCGCGTCGGGGTCCGTGGACGTCGCGGCCGCCGTGGCAGCGGCTGCCCACGGCGTGCTGGCCGCGGTCGCCACCGGCATCAAGAACGATCCCGTGTTTCCCAACTCGAAGCCGCTGGACTACGTCGACGCGGCGTACGCGTCCTACCTGGCGACGCTCGCCGACGGCGCCGGCAAGACCGCCGGCATCGCGCTCGGCCAGGCGGTGGCGGGCGCCATGCTGGCGGAGCGCGCCGGCGACGGCTCGGCGGGCCTCGGGCTCGCGCCGTACCCGACCCCGGGGACGCCCGGCGCCTACCGTCCCACGCCGCCCTTCGTGGCGCCCGACGGCATCACCGGCGTGGCCGATGCTCCAGGCTGGGGCGCGGTGCGGCCCTTCGTGCTGAGCGCGCCGGACGCGTTCCGGGCTCCCGCGCCGTACGGCACCACCGACCGCGCCGCGGCCGTGCGCACGGCGCGCTACACCGCCGACTTCGACGAGGTCAAGGCACTGGGCGGTGCCGTGTCGTCCCGCAGCGCGGACGAGACGGCGATCGCCTTCTTCTGGCTCGAGAACTCGCCGCTGGGCTGGAACCGCGTTGCGCGCGCCCTCGGCGACACGCCGCGGTTCGACGCCTGGCGGCTGGCGCGGCTCCTCGCACTGGTGCAGCTCGCCGAGGCCGATTCGTACATCGCGTCGTTCGACTCGAAGTACGCCCACGCCTTCTGGCGCCCGATCACGGCGATCCGGCTGGCGGCCGACGACGGCAACGACGCCACCGCGGCCGATCCGTCCTGGGACGTGGCGTCGTCGCTCTTCGGCGTGCCGACCCCACCCGTGCCCGACTACCCGTCGGCGCACTCGAGCGCGGGTGGTGCGGCCGAGGCCGTGCTGCAGGACGTGGTGCGCGGGCGCACGGCGTTCACCATGGAGAGCTCGTCGTTGCCCGGGCAGGCCCGCTCGTTCGGCTCGGTGACCGAAGCAGCGCGGGAGAATGCGGTGTCGCGCGTGTACGTGGGCTATCACTTCCGGCTGGCGACCGAGGCGGGCCTGGAGCAGGGCAGGCAGGTGGGGCGGTACGTGGTCGCGCACGCGCTGCTGCCGGTGCACGGTCGCCCGGAGCAGGGTGCTGATTGATCGATAGGCGTCGCCGGCGTCGATCCCGACGCGAAGGGCCAGGTCGCCGGGTGACACCGCGACCTGGTCCTTCACTGTTCTGGTTGTAATCGTCGGAGGTCACTGCTTCGGGAACAGCCCGCCGATGAGCATGCCGATCGTGGCCCCGAGCATGGCCGAGACCAGCGTGGCGCCGATGATCGAGAGTGCCCGGTTGTCGCCCGAGTAGCTGTCGGTGTCGCCCGTGAGGGCCCAGGCCGTCACGAGCCCCAGACCGCCCAGGGCGACACCGCCGACGAGGGCGCCGGTCTTCCAGTGGGTCGGCCGGGCGACCGAGTCCCGCGCCATCCGTGGGACCGCGAAGAGGGTCGAGTAGCGGGGCCGCAGTTCCGGGAGCGCAGTCGACTGCGCGTGGCCCGGCGCAGCCACCAGCGCGAGTGCGACGATCAGGTACAGGATGCACGTGGGGCGGGTCATGGAGTGAATCCCATGCCGAGGGAGCCGCTGGCCATCACGGTGGGGCCGCCCATCAGCCCGCGCACGAGCCCGCCGCCGCGCAGGCTCAGTCGGCCGATGCGCCAGACCAGGTGCGCACTCGCGTTGAGGCCGAGCCCGGCGCCGCCGTCGGACGTCCCGACTGCGCTGAGGCCGAGGCCGGGCACCAGGTCGAGCGTGCGGGCGGTGGGCAGGCGGTACGCGGTACCGAAGTCGAAGGCCAGGGCGGTGACGTCGTTGCGATCCTCCCGGAAGAACCGGTGCACCTGCAAGCCGACGTCGAAGCCAGGTTTGCGTGGCACGAGCCGGGTGAAATGCAGGCCGCCGAATGCGCTCCCGGCCCCGTTGATGCTCGCGCCACCGAACTCCACGACCACGAGGGACGCTGCCCCCGCGGTGGCCGGCGCCGACTGGGCGTAGGCTGGCGCGATGGCACCGATTGCTGCCAGCACGGCTGCCCACGCGAAGGGAACCACGGCCTTGCCGCTCGTGCAGTCGACCGAGGTGCGCCATCGCCGGCGCGAGCGATGCCAGCGAAGGCCCACGACGCCGCCCACCAGCACGATCTGCGACAGCAGGAAGACGCGTGTCAGCATGGGATCCACTGACACGAGTCCGCCGGCCGCCGCGGGAATCCACAGCTTCGGCAGCCGGCCCAGGGTGTCGGCCACGACGTAGCGTGCGGGGTGGTAGCCGGACACCGCGGCGAGCGAGCGCGTGATCCAGTCGGGTACCGGGGACAGCGCGCCGAAGGCGACCGCCGCAGCCGGACTCCGCTCGAACAGCCGGACGATGCGCGAGCCGCGCCACGACTGCCGCGCCTTGGCCAGGGCTTCGAGCGAGGCCATGCCGCGCATCACCCGGAGCGA
>DASUOW010000105.1:0-2533 GCA_036276435.1 Gemmatimonadales bacterium | reverse complement strand
CGGGGCGTACCGGCGCCGGCGGCAGCGCGACCAGCACCTCGCGCTCCCCGCCCAGGGGGGCCGCCCCGCTAATGTAGTCGTAGATGGCACCGTCGGCGAACCATAAAGAGGGGCTCAGGACGCCCGAAGCACCGAAGATGTCGGGCCGGCGGAAATGAGCGTAGAGGCTGAGCAGCCCGCCCATCGAACTGCCCGCGATGACGGTGAATTCCCGGCCCGGCAGCGTCGGAAACGACCGGTCGATGAGCGGCTTCAGGCCGCTCGCGAGGAACTCGAGGTAGGTGTCCCCGCCCCCGCCGCCGCGCACCATGTCGCTGAACGGGGCGTACTCGTCGATCCGCCGCTCGCGCCCGTTGTAGACCGCCACGACGATGGCGTAGCGCCCCTTCCGGGCGTAGTGCGCCAGGGTGCCACCCACGCCCCAGTCGCCGGCGTAGGCCGTTCCCGGGTCGAACAGGTTCTGTCCATCGTGCATGTACACGACCGGAAACCGCCGGCCGGGGCGTACCGGCGCCGGCGGCAGCGCGACCAGCACCTCGCGCTCCCCGCCCAGGGCCTCCACCGACAGCCCCTCCAGCCGAAGGATCTCCGGCGCCTCCTCTTCTCCCTCTAGGTGCGGCAGGATGTGCGGACGCCACACCGGCGCACCGGCGATCTCGAGGCTGGTCATGCGCGTGTCAGGAACGGGCGGCGGAGGCGCGCGGCGCGGCTCCCCGGGCGCGGCGCATCAGCAGCCGCGATCCCAGGAGCAGGGCCAGCACCACGAGATAGGCGACGGGCAGCGTCACGTCGCGTTTGACGAGCCACAGGAAATGTAGGGAGGCCAGGATGGCCGCAGGATACACGAGTCGGTGCAGTTGCTGCCAGCGGCGGCCGCCAAGTCGCCGGATCGCGCCCTCGGTGGAGGTCAGTGCGAGCGGCGTCAGCAGCAGGAACGCCGAGAACCCGACCAGCACCCAGGGATGCTCTATGATGTCCTTCACGATCTCGCTCACCGACAGCTCCTGGTCGAACACGACGTAGGAGAGCAGGTGCAGCACCGCGTAGCCGTAGGCGGCGAGCCCGAGCGGCTTGCGCAGCCTGATGAGCGTGTTGAGGCCCCACAGGCGCCGGAGCGGCGTCACGGCGAGCGAGAGCCAGAGGAAGGTGAGCGCCGGGAGTCCCGTCCAGCGCTGGATGGTGTCGACGGGCTCGGGACCGAGATCGCTCGCGAGGATGCCACGGACGAGCCAGGCAAGCGGAAAGGCCGCGCCGAGGAGCGCCGCCACGCGCAGGACGCGGACGGCGCGCAGCTCGCCCGGACGGGTCAGAAGTTGCTCCGGAGGTCCATCCCGGCGTACAGCGACGCCACCTGGTCGCCGTAGCCGTTGAACATCAGCGTCGGCCGCTTGAACAGCTCCCCCACGCGGCGCTCCTTCGCCTGGCTCCAGCGCGGATGGTCCACCGTGGGGTTCACGTTGGCGTAGAAGCCGTATTCGTCCGGCAGCACGATGTTCCACGTGGTGCGCGGCATGCGCTCGGTGAACCGGATCCGCACGATCGACTTGCCGCCCTTGAAGCCGTACTTCCACGGCACCACGAGGCGCAGTGGCGCGCCGTTCTGGTTGGGCACGGGCTTGCCGTAGATGCCGGTGACGAGCAGCGTGAGCGGATGCTGCGCCTCGTCCATCCGGAGCGCCTCGACGTACGGCCACGGGAGGATGCCGGAGCGCTGTCCGGGCATCTGCCTGGGGTCGTGCAGCGTCGTGAACTCGACGAACTTCGCGCGCGACGTGGGCTCGAGCCGCTTGATGAGGTCGCCGAGCGGCACGCCCATCCACGGCACCACCATCGACCAGCCCTCGACGCAGCGGTGGCGATAGACCCGTTCGACGGGCTTGAAGCCCCGCAGCAGGTCGTCGAGCGCGTACGCGGCGGGCTTCTTCACCTCGCCCTCGATCGACACCGTCCATGGCGAGGTGCGGAGCGAGCCGGCGTTGGCCTTCGGATCCGACTTGTCGGTCCCGAACTCGTAGTAGTTGTTGTACGAGATGACCGAATCGTAGGGCGTGAGCTTGTCGTCCTCGCGCACGCGCCGCACGAGGGCGGCGGCCGAGCCGGGCAACGCGACGGCGGCCGCGGCACCGCCCAGGGCGGCGAGGAAGGCGCGGCGGTCCCAGAACAGAGACTCGTCGGTGATCTCCCGGGCGGGGAGGTCGTCGGGACGGCGGATCAGCATCGGGAGACTCCAGCGGGGACACAGCACCTACGCCGCGAGACGGCGATCGGTTCCCTCGACGGACAGGGCGGGATTCGAACCCGCGAAACGGTTTCCCGTTTACACGCTTTCCAGGCGTGCCTCTTAAACCACTCGAGCACCCGTCCAGAGGCTCGCCCCGACCCCTCGGGGCCGGCGGCGAGCGGACGGTTAAAGTAACGAGCCGCTTACCCTTGCACCACCAGCGCCGTCACCATGCCGAACATTCCGTGCTCCGACTCGGCGTGGGGCAGGATGTGGCAATGCAACGCCCAGGTCCCGGGGTTGGTGCACTTC
>DASUOW010000104.1:0-3627 GCA_036276435.1 Gemmatimonadales bacterium | reverse complement strand
ATGGCCGACCTGTGACCGCCACCCCGTTCCACTACGCCTTCCACGTGACCGACCTCGCCTCGACGCGGCGGTTCTACTGCGACACGCTCGGCTGCGTCGAGGGCCGCAGCACCGACGCCTGGGTGGACTTCGACTTCTTCGGCCACCAGCTGTCGGCGCACGTCCATGCCAGCCCCCCGCAGCCGCTGTGGACCGGCCAGGTGGATGGCGTCACCGTACCGATGCCGCACTTTGGTGCCATCATTCCCTGGGACCGGTTCCAGGCGCTGGCCCGGCGCCTCGAAGAGGTGGAGGTCCCGTTCATCGTCCCGCCGCGCATCCGCTACGAGGGCAGGCCCGGCGAGCAGGCCACGATGTTCTTCGAGGATCCGAGCGGCAACGCGATCGAGATCAAGGCCTTCCGGAACCCCGACGACGTCTTCGCGAGGTAGCGCATGCGCACCATCTCCACCGACGACGCCCCACCGCCCGCGGGCCACTACGCCCAGGGCGTCGCGCACGCCGGCGTCATCTACGTCGCGGGCATGCTGCCGAAGGATCCCGCCAGACCCGACGCCCCGCACGGCACCGTCGAGGAGCAGGTGGAACGCACCCTGCGCAACGTCGAGGCGGTGCTGCGGGCGGGCGGCAGCAGCCTCGAGCAACTCCTCTCCGTGACCATCTACGTCACCGACCTCAGGCTCTGGCCGCGCGTGAACGCCGCGTATGCCCGGGTGCTCGGCGAGCACCGGCCGGCGCGCACGGTGGTGCCGGTGCCGGAGCTGGCCGCCGGCTACCTCGTCGAGATCCAGGCCACGGGGGCGATCGCCTCGCCCGCATGATCGCGGCACCGGCCCACCGCATCGGCGACTTCGCCCGGCTGGCCACGCACGTCGTCGACGTGCGCGACACGCCGCCGGACGTCTTCGAGGACGCGGGCACGGTGGACTGGGCCGCACTGACGTGGCGCGATATCGGCCGGCCGTATCGGGTGGAGAAGTGGGCGCGCGGGAAGTTCGACTGGGAAGCGTCGCACGGCGAACCGCTGCCGGTGAAGGAGGGCTGGACGCTCTTCAATCGGAGCTTCCAGCGGCTCTTCGATACCGACGTGCCCGCGGCGCAGGCGCGCGTGCGCGGCGAGCTGGGTGGCGCCCTCGCGCGGCTCGACCTGCACGGCGCGCGCGAGGCGCTGGCGGAGCTGGTGCAGCTCGCGGTGTGGAACCGCGTGCACCGGGTCGAGGACGCCGTGTGGGATCCGCGCGGGAAGCGCGCCCTCTTCGGCGGGCTCGGCGTGCGAGCCCCGCGCATCCTCTACCTCGGCGCGTCCGACGGCTACGAGGGCATGCAGCTCGCGGCGCTGTATCCCGGCGCCGAGGTGGTGCTGGTGGACTACGACCCGTGGTGCGTCGAGGGACGCTTCGGCGCCTTCCCCGAGCGGTATCCCTTCCTGGGCACGGACCCCGCCACCGGCGGCCCGCGCGTGTGGTATCGCGACGAGATGCACCTCACCTACGAGGTGAGCGACATCCGCGACCTGCGCTACGGAGCGGAGTTCGACATCGTGCTGAGCGTGGGCCTGCTCGAGCACTTTCCCGACGAGCACAAGCCGCTCGCCTTCGAGATGCACCGCCGCTTCCTGCGGCCCGGCGGCTGGGCGGTGATGACGACCCCCCGCAACCAGCTGCGCGGGCGCCTCTTCTACGACGTGATGAGCGACGTGATGAACTACGGCTACCGCGAGCTGATGGACCTGCGGCAGTTCGGCCGCTACGCGTGGGAGAACGGCTTCGACATCGCGCGGGCCGGGATCATCAAGGCGCACAACGGCCTCGTGGCGAGGGCGCGATGAGCCGGCTGCTTCTGCTCTCCAACTCGATGAACCCGGGCGGGCGCTACCTGGGCCATGTGCGCGCCGCGATCAAGCGGTTCCTCGGCGCGGCCGGACGCGACGCGCTGCTGGTGCCGTATGCCGGCGTCCGCATCGAGTGGGACGCGTATCACCATCGCGTCGCGGACGCCCTCGCCCCCATCGGTGTGCGGGTGCGCTCCATCCATCACGCCCACGACCCGCGCCGCGCCGTCGCCGAGTGCTCGGCGGTGCTCGTGGGCGGCGGCAACACCTGGCACCTGCTCGACCTGCTGCAGCGCCACGACCTGGTGCGCGCCATCCGCGCGCGGGTCGAGGCGGGCGCGCCCTACATGGGCTGGAGCGCCGGGTCCAACGTGGCGTGCCCCACCATCCGCACCACCAACGACATGCCGATCGTGGCGCCGCGCTCCCTCGACGCCCTCGGCCTCGTCCCCTTCCAGATCAACCCGCACTACACCGAGGCCCGCCTGCGCAACCACGGCGGCGAGACGCGCGTGGACCGCCTGCGCGAGTTCTGCACGGCCAACCCGACGATGCCCGTGGTGGCCCTGCGCGAGGGCAGCTGGCTCGAGGTGGAGGGTGGCGCCGCCGTGCTCCGCGGCCCGAAGCGCGCCCTGGTCTACCTCGGCGAGTCGCGGCGCTCGGTGGCGCCCGGCGACGCGGTGGCCTGACCGGAACGTTCCAACGGGTGAAACCTCGCCCAGACCGGGGCGTAGGGTCTAATCATCAGCTCAATGAAGCGCCGGAGCGCGAGCGGGAAGGGAAACCGCTTGCGGAACTCGGACGAGGTGATGCCGAGCAGCGACCGGACGTGTCGCCCGAAGGACTGGGGCGACGAGTAATCGAGCCGATGAGCGACGTCGGCGATGGACAGGCCGCCGTCCTCGAGCATCTGCGAGGCGTGCAGGAGGCGCATCGCGGCGAGATAGCTCTTGGGACTCGGCAGGCCGGCGCGGGCGAAGCGGGACATGAGCGTGCTGGGCCGGATGCGCAGCCGCGCGGAAAGCTGCCGCACGGTGGCGGTGTCGGGCGCGAGCCGCACGAGCACCTCGAGGAAGAGGCGGGCATCGGGCGGCAGGTCGTCGAGCGCGGCGAGCAGCGGGCCCTGGATCCGGGCCGCCGAACGGGTGACGGGCTCGCTGATCAGCTGGCGCAGGCGTGTCCATCCGGCGGGGCCGGTGACGTCCACCACCTGACGGACGCCGCTCGCCCCCAGGCGAAGGAGCATTTCGGTGGCACGCGCATCGTGGTGGGAGACGAAGGCGACGGCCGGCACGCTGGGAAACCGGCGGACGAACTGCGCGATCTCCTCGACGTGGTCCGGCCGGCACTGGTGCACCGACACCACGAGCGCGTCCACGGGGCGTTCGCGCACCACCCGGATGGCGTCGAAGACGTTGTCCCGATGGACGATGGCGAAGCAGCCCGTGCCGGCTGCCTCGACCCGCGAGCGCTCCGCGGGCAGCAGCACCGCCGCGAGGGTGGGGGAACCCGGGGCGGGCCGGGCAGGGGCAGCGGACATCGGGACTCCAGGGTTGGGATGCCCGAGAATGGCACTTGGCGATCAACTCAACTTCAACGTTGATTGTGGCATACGCCCTGTCCGCCCCTCGGCGTGCAACCCCGGTGGCCCGGCGGGCATCTAAGACCCGGTAGGCGGACGGCGCGGCGCTGAGCCGGGCGTCCTTGGCGTTTCCCGTGGAGCAGCGAATGCAGCAGACGGTCGGCCCCGACCTGCGCGAACGGCTCCAGCGAGTCCTCGGCTCCCAGTTCCGTCT